>CAMDXR010000005.1 GCA_945877725.1 Limnohabitans sp. Rim8 | reverse complement strand
TGGCCGATGTGGCTGAACTGGTGCGCGTGATCCGGACCAAAGAATTCTGGCGACCACTGCATGACCTGAAACTGCTGCGCCGCTACGAACGGGCGCGCCAAGCCGATGTGCAAGCCATGGCGCTGGTGACTGACGGGCTCCAACGCCTGTTTGCGCAACCCGGCCCGTTGTGGCAAAACCTCCGCAACTGGGGCATGCGCGGCTTTGACCGCAGTGGCCCGCTGAAAAGCTGGATGACACAACAGGCCATGGGCAAAGCATCACCCGATTCGCTTTGACTTTTTAATTGACCGTTTTTTGAACCCGAAAGATTCTCCATGAAGTTAGTTCGTTTGATATTGGCCAGCGTGTTGGCGCTGGCCTTTTCTGCAAGCAGCGTGTCGGCGCAAGAAGCCAGCATCCGCAAAAACCTGACCGAGCGTCTGCCCAATCTGCCAAAGATTGACGAAATCAGCAAAACCCCCATGAACGGTTTGTTTGAAATTCGCATGGGCAACGATGTGATGTACAGCGATGCCGAAGGCAACTTTTTGATTCAAGGCGCACTGATCGACGTCAAGCAAAAGCGCAACATCACTGAAGAGCGCATTGAAAAACTTTCAGCGGTTCCCTTTGACCAACTGCCCCTTAAGAGCGCTTTTACGCAAGTTCGTGGCAACGGCAAACGCAAACTGGTGGTGTTTGCCGACCCCAACTGCGGTTATTGCAAACGCTTTGAAAAAGACCTGCAAAAGTTGGAAAACGTGACCATTTACCACTTGCTTTACCCCATCCTGGGTGAAGACTCCAAAACAAAATCCAAGAACATCTGGTGCGCCAAAGACAAGGCCAAAAGCTGGAACGACTGGATGATCAATGGCACCACGCCTGTCACAGCCAATTGCGATGCCTCCACAGTGGACAGCATTGTGGAGTTTGGCAAAAAACAGCGCATTACCGGGACACCCACGCTGTTTTTTGCCGATGGCAGCCGGGTTCCAGGGGCGGTCCCGATGGCCCAAGTCGAGAAACTTTTGGCTGAAATCAAATAACAATGCACCACGTTGAAGACCCCACCTGGAAACTGATCCGCCGCTTGGGCTATGCCGGGCTGATTCCGTTTGTATTTTTAGCACTGTGCCTGTGGCTGGTCGGACCTGACTTGCACCCTTATGTGGCGCTGTCGATGCAAAGTTATGGGGCTGTGATCGTGTCGTTTTTGGGGGGCATTCATTGGGGCGTGGGTTTTCGCAATGCGCTGGTTCAGCCCCATGCGCCACGCATCCATTTCACCTGGGGCATTGCCCCATCGTTGCTGGCTTGGGTGGCCGTAATGATGCCGGCCTTTGCAGGCCTGCCCTTGCTGGGGTTTGTCTTGATCGGTTGCTACGTCATGGACCGCCGAACCTGGCCCGCAGCTGGCCTCGCACCCTGGCTGCCCATGCGTTTGCAACTCACCGTTGTGGCCAGTCTGAGCTGCTTTTTAGCCGCTGGCGCAACCTGATCCCCTCTTTTCTTCAGTCATCCCTTGCAGCCTGATAACAAGCCCCTGCCCTGGCGAGCCTTCGCGAGCAGGGGCTCGCTCCCACAAATTCAGCAGACAACCAGCATTCGTCTGATACCACCACAAGATCAGCCGATGCCGGGTATTTGTGGGAGGCCATCACAAACCCAGCAGATGGCGGGTATTTGTGGGAGGCTGCCCCTGCGGCCGAAGGGTGACGCACATTTACTGCTTGAATCAAACCCCAGACATTTCCAAGCATTCGCGAACAGGGCTTCGCTTTTGCCAACTCCAACCCAGATGAAACATTCATGACCGCCATTCACTACAACGTTGAAGCCGCCGACTTGCATGCACACCTGTTTCGGGTGACGCTCACCATTGCAGAACCCGCAGCATTTCAAACTGTCTCGCTTCCTGTATGGATTCCGGGCAGCTACTTGGTACGAGAATTTTCCAAAAACCTGCAAAACCTTCAGGCCAAGCAGGGGCGTCGCAAGGTCAGCCTCAACCAACGCAACAAATGCACTTGGGACATGGCATGCAATGAAGGTGTTCCTTTGGTGTTGCAGTACGAGGTTTACGCTTTTGACAACTCGGTGCGAACAGCTTGGCTGGACAGCCAGAGAGGGTTTTTCAATGGCACCAGTGTGTGCCTGCGCGTGCACGGGCAAGAAAAATTAGCCCATCAATTGAAATTGCCAGTCGTCAAGGGTCACCCGAGTTGGCAAGCCGCCACGGGGCTGACTCCCATCAAAACCGACAAGCGCGGCTTTGGTCTGTATACCGCAGCAAACTACGATGAACTGGTGGACTGCCCGGTGGAATTAGGCCATTTTTGGTCTGGCAACTTCACAGCTTGCGGCATTAAACACCGTTTTGTGGTGGCGGGGGCTTTGCCCTCTTTTGATGGTGAACGTCTGTTGGCGGACACCCAAAAAATCTGTGAAGCTGAAATCAATTTTTGGCACGGGCAAGGCAAATTGGCGGGCAAAAAAGCCCCGCACACCGATTATTTGTTCATGTTGAATGCTGTGAACGATGGCTATGGCGGGCTGGAGCATCGCAACAGCACTGCCCTGATCTGCAACCGCGCCGATTTGCCACGCCAGACCTCTCCGCGTACGAATGAGGGTTACACCACCCTGCTGGGCTTGATCAGCCACGAATACTTTCACACTTGGAACGTGAAACAACTGCGCCCAGACGCCTTGGCGAGCTATGACTACACCCAAGAAAACTACACACCGTTGTTGTGGTTTTTTGAAGGCTTCACCAGTTATTACGACGATATTTTGTTGCGCCGCGCCGGCTTGATCGACGACACCACTTACATCAAGTTGCTGGGCAAAACGATTGTCCAAGTGCAGCAAACGCCCGGCCGCCATGTCCAAAGCGTGGCGCAGGCCAGCTATGACGCTTGGGTCAAGTACTACCGGCAGGATGAAAACACCGTCAACGCCACCGTCAGCTACTACACCAAGGGCGCTTTGGTGGCCTTGTGCCTGGATTTGTCTTTGCGCAAAGAATCTCACACACTGGACGCAGTCATGCGTGGCCTGTGGAAGCGCTGCAAGGCCGGACCGATGCGTGAGCAAGACTTGCTGGATGAATTGCAAAGCTTGACAGGCCGCAGCTGGGACAAGGAAATCAAGGCCTGGGTACACAGCACCGTTGACCTGCCACTGCGTGAGTTATTGGCCCATCAGGGCATCGACATCCAGGCCGAAACTTCAACCATGGCGCAACGCTTGGGGCTGCGCGTGAGTGAAGTGGGCGGGAGTGTGCAGATCAAAGGCGTGATGCGCGGCAGTGCGGCTGAAACGGCTGGCCTTGCAGCGGGTGACGAATGGCTGGGTCTGGAAGTGGGCAACAAGGCCCAAGGGGGCAGCTGGCGTCTGAGTAAATTGGACGACTTGCCCGCCCTGCTGGGCCGTGAACGCAAGCTGACGGCCTTGGTGTCGCGTGACAAACGCTTGTTACGACTGCCTCTGAGCGTGCCCGCTCAAGCCAGCACATGGCAACTGAGTGTGCCCAAAGACCGGGTCAGCGGTCAATGGCCCGCCGCCTGACCTGTCCTGACCCCACTCCAATCACTTGCCGCGCAAATCCACCACGCGTTTGGCCTTGCCCTGACTGCGCTCCACGCCGCCTTCGGGTTTGAGCTCGATGGCCACGCTGGAGCCAATGTAAACCTTGATCTCGTGCTGCAACATCTTGGCCGCCGCGCGGGCTTCAATGCTGTCGGGCGAGACACCGGGCTTGGTCTCGATCAGCACCTTCAAGTCGTCCATCGGACCCTCACGGGTCAGCACGCATTGGTAGTGCGGGGCCAGCTCGGCACGCTTCAGTATCAGTTCTTCAATCTGGCTGGGGAAGACGTTAACCCCCCTAATGATCATCATGTCGTCGCTTCGACCCGTGATTTTTTCCATGCGACGCATGCTGCGCGCCGTGCCGGGCAGCAGCCGCGTGAGGTCGCGCGTGCGGTAACGGATGATGGGCAGCGCTTCTTTGGTGAGGCTGGTGAAGACCAGTTCACCCATTTCACCGTCGGCCACCGGTTCGCCAGTTTCGGGGTTGATGATTTCAGGATAAAAGTGGTCTTCCCAAATGGTGGGGCCATCTTTGGTTTCAATGCACTCGCTGGCCACGCCAGGGCCCATGACTTCGGACAAACCATAAATGTCCACCGCATCCATGTTCATGCGTTTTTCGATGGCTTGGCGCATGTCATTGGTCCAAGGCTCGGCACCAAAAATACCAATCCGCAAGGAAGTGCTCTTGGGGTCGATCCCCTGGCGCTCAAACTCATCGGCAATGGCCAGCATGTAGCTGGGTGTGACCATGATGATGTTGGACTTGAAGTCTTGAATCAGTTGCACTTGCCGCTCGGTTTGCCCGCCGCCAAAAGGCACCACGGTCAGGCCTAATTTTTCTGCCCCGTAGTGCGCCCCCATACCGCCTGTAAACAAGCCATAGCCATAGCTGACGTGAACCATGTCACCCGGCTTGGCACCGCCAGCGCGAATGCTGCGCGCCACGACTGTGGCCCAGGTGTCGATGTCTTTCAGGGTGTAACCCACCACCGTGGGCTTGCCTGTGGTGCCGCTGGAGGCATGAATACGGGCGCACTTTTCGCGTGGCACGGCAAACATGCCAAAAGGGTAACTGTCGCGCAGGTCGGACTTGGTGGTGAAAGGAAACTTGGCAATGTCGGCCAAAGACTTGCAATCGTCAGGGTGCACGCCGGCGGCATCGAATTTGGCACGGTATACCGGCGAGTTGGCATACGCGTGCTGCAAAGTGGCTTGCAAGCGCTTCAATTGCAGGCTGCGCAGCTCATCGATGCTGGCTTTTTCGATGGGTTCGAGGGGGAAGTTTTTTTCGCTCATGGTTGACTCCAACTCCAAATAACTTTTTTTTGTTCATCCAATGACAAAGCCAAGACAAGATCGAGGCCACCTAAGGTGCGGGACTGTCACATGTCCGTTTATTCGGGGATCACCGAACCGGGTATTTGTGCACTTTTACCCCTGAACATGGCAATCACTTCGCCGTTTTGATTGGTGACTTTCATGTCATAGATGCCGTGGCGACCGCTCAGGGTCTGCTCTATGCCTTCGCAGGTGAGCACATCGCCCAGCCTTCCGGGCTTTAGAAACTCGATGCTGCAACCGGCCGCTACCGCGTTCTTGTTGTAACTGTTGCAGGCAAAAGCAAAGGTTGAATCGGCCAGGGTGAAGATGAAACCACCGTGACAAATCTGGTGACCATTCAGGTGCAATGTTTGCACTGTCATGCGCATCACAGCGCGGCCTGGCTCGCAGGCCAGCAATGCCATGCCCATGGTGTCTTTAGACGCGGTGTCCACGGCAAACATGGTTTCACCGACCTTGCGGGCCGTGTCGCGAGCTTTTTGGATCTCGGGGTCTGCGGTGTGGTGGCTCATCATTCGCCCTTGAAATGGGGTGCGCGTTTTTCCAGGAATGCGGTCACGCCCTCCATGTAGTCCTTGGTTTTACCCAAGGCAGACTGCGTATCCCGCTCAATGTTCAGGTGAGCATCCAGCGAACGGGTGCCTGCATCGCGCAACAAATGGCGCGTCGCGACCAGTGCTTGGGTGGGCATCAGGGCCAGTTTGTCGGCCAGCGCCAGCGCGGCGGCGACAGCATCTTCGGCCACATCCCAGATCAGGCCCCACTCTTTGGCTTTGTCAGCGCCCAATTTGTCGCCCGTCATGGCCAAGGCCATTGCGCGGGGCAAGCCCAGCCGCTCCACCAGTAACCAACTGCCACCAGCATCGGGAATCAACCCGATTTTGCTGAACGCTTGTACAAAACTCGCCTGGGTCGAGGCCACCACAATGTCACACGCCATGGCCACCGAAGCGCCTGCACCTGCGGCCACGCCATTGACAGCGGCAACAACCGGCATGCGCAGCGATTGCAAACGGCGTGTGGTCGGATTAAAAGCATCGTTGATGACGGGCCCCGGATCTGCACGTTCCAACAAACCCGGGCCGGGCGTGAAATCGAGCTCCGACAAATCCAGGCCGGCGCAAAAGCCGCGCCCTGCACCGGTTAGAACCAAAGCCCGAACCGTAGGATTGGCCTCTGCTTGGTCCAGTGCGGCCCACAGGGCCTGGTGCATTTCACGGGTAAAACTGTTGAGGGCTTGCGGGCGGTTGAGGGTGACCAGCGCCACAGCGCCTCGCACTTCATACAACACCGACGCGGTCGATTCGGTCATGTCATGTCTCCTGAATCCAAGAATGTACCATTAACCGACCGATCGGTTGGCTAATTTTTTTCCAAGCCCGAGCCGCCCAAGTTGACAGCCGGGACGAAGCCATCTTGGTTATAGTGCCTTCAGATATTTACCCCCCCCATTTTGGAGAATTCCTTGAGCTACGAAAACATTGAAGTCCGCATCGAAGGCGGCAAAGTCGGCATCATCACCCTCAACCGCCCCAAAGCGCTGAACGCCTTGAATGCCGCTTTGATGGACGAACTGGGCCATGCGCTGAAGGCTTTTGAGGCCGATGAGGCCATTGGCTGCATTGTGATCACGGGCAGCGAAAAGGCTTTTGCGGCGGGTGCAGACATCTCGGCCATGGCCAAGTACAACTTCAACGAGGTCTATAAAAATGATTTCATCACCCGCAACTGGGAAACCATTCGCAGCATCCGTAAGCCGGTGATTGCAGCCGTGAGCGGCTTTGCCCTAGGCGGTGGCTGCGAGTTGGCCATGATGTGCGACTTCATCATCGCGGCCGACAATGCCAAATTTGGTCAACCCGAGATCAAGATCGGCATCATTCCGGGCGCAGGTGGCACGCAGCGTTTGCCTCGTGCATTGGGCAAATCCAAGGCCATGGATCTGGTATTAACCGGCCGCATGATGGACGCCGTAGAAGCCGAGCGGGCAGGACTGGTGAGCCGCGTGGTGCCCTTGGACAAGTTGATGGACGAAACCTTGGGCGCGGCTTTGATGATTTGCGGTTACGGCCAGTTGTCGGTCATCGCGGCCAAAGAAAGCGTGAACCGCGCCTTTGAGAGCGGTCTGTCCGACGGCGTGATGTTCGAGCGTCGGCTTTTTCACAGCCTGTTTGCCACTGCCGACCAAAAAGAAGGCATGGACGCCTTTTTGAACAAACGCGCGCCAAACTTTGTGAACGGCTGATTTTCAGGGGGCCTTGTTTCTTAACACCGCGCAATTGCAAGGGCACAACTGTTGGTTTTTAAGGGTGTCAAGATCCTGCGCTCCAGATGGTAAAAGGCCATTCCCCACAATGGGTCCAAAAAATGGTTTGGCGCTAACGATCCTTACTTCACTGGCTAGGACACCCGAACCACGTTTTCCCAACTAAAAAGGCCGCTCACTGGATATCAGTGAACGGCCTTGGAAGGTGTCTTGGTGGTGATAGGTGGATTTGAACCACCGACATCAGCATTATGAATGCTGCGCTCTAACCAACTGAGCTATATCACCGGGTAACTTGTTGCTTCAAACTGTAGAATTTGAAGGACGATGACGCGGGTCATCAAGCCAAAAATTATACACAAAATTCAACGGTCCTTTTCAAATTCAACCTGGCCATAGGCATCTGTCCATGCAAAAAGAACCCCCTAACGCGCACCAAGCCGCTCAAGTCCTTTGGGCGCATTGGCAATCAGGCCAAGTTCTCAAAGCCCTGCCCGAAGCGTGCCGCCCCCTGACTGCTGAACACGGTTATGCCGCCCAAGCGCAATTGCCACTGGTTTCGGGGCGTGAGGTGGTGGGTTGGAAAATCGCCGCGACCAGTGCCAATGGGCAAGCCCACATCAATGTCGGAGGGCCTATGGCCGGTCGATTGCTGTCTGGCCAGGTTTTTGAAAGTGGCGCTACGGTGCCCTCTGAGGGCAACCGCATGCGCGTGGCCGAACCCGAGTTTGCGTTTGTGATGGGACAAGACCTGTTGCCGCAAGTTGCGCCCTTTACCCAGCAGCAAGTCATGGCCGCGGTGGCTGCTTTGCACCCTGCCATTGAGGTACCCGACTCACGGCTGTCACCTTTTACAGAAGCTGGTGAGGCTCAATTGTTGGCCGACAACGCCTGCGCCCGTCACTTTGTACTGGGTCAAGCCGCGCCTGCTTCATGGCGTGAACTTGACTTGAGTACTTTTAAAGTACATGCCAAGCTTGAACACGGCCAGAACCTGAAACTGAGCCGCGAGGGAACGGGTGCCAATGTGCTGGGGGATCCCCGCATGGCCTTGACCTGGCTGGCCAACCAACTTTCGGCCTTGGGCATACCCCTTCAAAAAGGGCATGTCGTGACCACGGGCACCTGCATGGTGCCTCTCGAGATGACGCCTGGCGATACCGTCATCGCCGATTTCGGCATGCTGGGCCAAGTTCAAATGACATTCTCTGCCTGACACGGCTGTTCTTGCAGTGGATCGATCCGTCAGCGACACTGCCCTTTGTTTTTTTAACCGGAGTTTTGACATGCTGAAATTTTTCTTCAACGCAGCCCCCAACCCCATGAAAATCGCCCTGCTGCTAGAGGAGTTGGGCCTGCCTTTTGAGGCCGTTCCGGTGGACACGCGCAAGGGCGAGCAATTTACCCCCGAATTTCTGGCCGTGAACCCCAACGCCAAAGTGCCCGCCATTTCCGATGGGGACGTGACCGTTTTCGACAGCAATGCGATTTTGCTGTTCCTCGCAGACCGTGAGCAAAAATTTGTTCCCGGCATTGGTCAAGCCAAAGAGCGGGGTTTGCTGCTGTCCTGGTTGCTGTTTATTGCCAGCGGTATTGGCCCTTTTTCGGGCCAGTCGGTTCACTTCAGACATGTGGCCCCGGAGCCCAAAGAGTACCCCTTGAACCGCTACGACTTTGAGGCCCACCGCCACTGGACGGTGCTGGAAAAGCACCTCAGTCAGAACACCTACATCTTGGGGGACACTTACAGCATCGCAGACATGGCTTTGTGGGGCTGGGCCCGGTTGCTGCCCTATGTGCTGGGCACTGGCGATGCCACCTGGACGCAATACCCCCACATCAAGCGCTTGCTGGATTTGGTGAACGCCCGCCCGGCGGCCCAACGTGCAGAGGCCTTCAAGGCGAAATACACCTTTAAAACCGAGATGGATGCTGATGCCAAAAAGTTCATGTTTCCACAAAACGAACGTCTGACACGGCCTTAAATCAAGGGCTTTTATCGCTAAAGAGCTCAGGCATGAACCTGACCGGTGGAAGTCATTGGCATTGGCGTGCATGGCGATCGCAAGCGCGCTGGGCTTCTGCGAGTCAGCAAATATCCGATTGGCTGCTGACCCAAAAAATGCCGCGCCAGCGACTGGTTTTAGTGGGTGCCAGTGCCGGCTGGATGCTGCCCGTCACTTGGCTGGCCCAATTCAAGGAAGTTCATGCTTGGGACATTGATCCGCTGGCTGCCCCCCTGTTTCGATGGCGTCATGGGGCCCACTTGAAGCGTCAAGGCACGGCCTTGCATTTGCACACCGGCGATGGCTTGGCCTTATTGCAAGAGACTTCAAGGGCCATGCCGGATGCCTTTTTCTGGTTTGACAACGTCTTAGGGCAATTGCGCTTTACCAACGAAGGGCTTGATTCAGTCAGCCAGCGGCTGCAAGACCTGCAAAGCCAAATGCAGCAAGTGGCCTGGGGCAGTGTGCACGACCGGATGTCGGGCCCCACGCTGCCGGGCACGACTTTGCCCCCGGCACACATGGCCAAGTCGGGCTTGGCCATGGAAGCGCCCGAAGGGCAAAAGTGGCTGCAGCAGATGGGGGCCATCAGCCCTTGGCTGGACCATTTAACTGAAAACGTCTTGCCCCAGGGCACGCCTGTGCAATTCACGGCTTGGTCGTTCAAGCCGGGTTATGCCCACTGGCTAGAAATGGGTTGGTGCTCTGCCCATCGCTAGGGCAGGCAAGCCGCCGCCCGGCTTTAACTGCAGCACATCAAGGCTTCAATGCCTCCAGCGAAAAACCGGCGATCTTTTTGTAATCGTCAGAGATCTTGCGCAACTCAGCCTGACTGATCACATCATCGATGTGCCTGAAGGGTTGGCCTTGCGTCAACTCGTCGACCTTGATGTTGATGAAATCAGGCGGCGTGCTGCGGTTGGTCAGCACCACCTTGGAGGTCAAGGGTCGGCGCACAGCCTCGTAGCGGTGAAGTGCCTGCAAGGGATCTTCGCCGGGCGCGGTGGCGGCCAGTTCATCGGCCAACGTCCGGGCATCGACCAGCGCCTGGGCCGAGCCATTGGAGCCTCGCGGGTACATGGGATGTGCGGCATCGCCCAGCAAGGTCACACGGCCAAAGGTCCATTGTGGGATCGGGTCTTTGTCGACCATGGGGTATTCCAAAATCGATTCGGCGTTGGCAATCAATTCGGGCACATCAAGCCAGTCAAACTTCCAATCCTTGAACAAGGGCAGCACATCTTCTACCCGGCCTGCCCGGTTCCAGTCGTTTTGCGTCAGCCCTTCCCTGCGGATCTCGGCCATCCAGTTGACCAGTTGCCGGCCCTGTTCGTCTATTTGATCGACGATCGGGTAAATAACCATCTTGCCGGTCTCGATCGAGCCAATGCGCATATAGGTTTTACCACTCAGAATCGGGGCAAAACGGGTCACGCCTCGCCAAGTATTGATCCCGGTGAAAACCACTTTTTCGTCGGGATAAAAAATTCGGCGAACCGCTGAATTCACCCCATCTGCCGCCACCACGACGCGACTGGAAACCGGCGGTAAGTTATGGCCCTGTGGATCGGTAAATTGAAGGCTCACTCCGGCATCACTTTGGGTGACACCCACAAAGCGATGGCCCGTATGTATGCGTTCGGTGCCCAAACGCTGCACAGCAGCATCAAACAAGATTTTGTGCAGTTTGCCCCGATGAATGCCGATTTCGGGCACGGGATACCCGGCATGTCGACCGCGCAACTCACTGTAGATGAACTGCCCATGTCGATTGAAAAACGCACTCTCCAGATTTTCTATGCCCGCAGCTTCAAGGGCAGGCTGCAATCCAAGCACCGCCAACTCGCGCATGGCGTGTGGCAACAGTGTGATGCCCACGCCCAACTCACGGACTTCGGCCACGGCCTCAAAAACATCGCAATCGACCCCTCTTTGGTGCAGGTGCAAGGCCAGCGCTAGCCCGCCCACGCCACCCCCCACAATGGCCACTGAATGGGTGTGTTCTGTCATATGAATTGCCGTGTTATCTGAAAATCAGTCTGCCGAAATTTGCTTGGAACGAATCACTGTGCCCCAACGCGGATAGTCTTTGGCCACAACAGCAGACAACTCTGTGGGGCTGGAGGCCACAGCGTCCATGCCCGCTTTGCCCAAAATTTCTTTCACTTCGTTCAGTCGCAAGATAGCAGCCATTTCGGTGTTCAGGCGCGTCACCACGGCCTGGGGTGTTTTGGCCGGCACAAAAAACGCATACCAGAGGTCAACCTCAACACGCTTAACCCCGACCTCTTCAAAAGTGGGCACATCGGGGGCCACCGGGTGACGCTTGGGACTGCCGACAGCCAGCGCGTTCAAGCGACCGGTTTTCACCAACCCTTGGGCCACATGCACCGGCAAAAAGCCCACATTCAGCTCACCACCCAACAAGTCTTGCGTGTAACCGGCCGAACCACGGTAAGGCACATGCAACATGAAGGTGTTGGATTCGAGTTTGAACAATTCCATGGCCATGTGGTGTGGCGTGCCTACACCTGGCGATCCAAAATTGATGGACCCGGGTCGGGCCTGTGCTTGCTTAACCAACTCAGCCACCGATTTGATGCCCGTCTTGGGGTGTGCCACCAGCATCAGGGAGCCGTAAGCGGCCATCGAGACTGAAGCGAAATCTTTGACCGGATCGAACGTCGCGTTTTTGTACATCTGGGAAGCCATCAACATGGTGTTGGCCCCCATCAGAATGGTGTAGCCATCGGGTGTCGACTTGGCCACCGCATCGGCACCGATGTTGCCACTGGCGCCGGGTTGGTTTTGTACCACCACGCTTTGGCCCAAGCGTTCGCTGAGTCTTGGGGCCACCACTCGGGCAATGGTGTCCATGCCGGTCCCGGGGGTAAAGGGCACGATGATCTTGATGTTTTGACTGGGATAACTGCTCTGAGCCGAAGCCCCCAAGTGGAGCAAGCCCATAAGGGCTACTGCCCAAAAAGCCCATGCACGGCGTTGAATTTTTGTCATGTGTTGTCTCCTGTTAAGCCATCAAAGTGATACGGTTTTGCTGAGCGGTGCAATTTTGAACAAGCGCTCGGCATTGTCCTGGAAAAATGCCTTGCGAACTTGGGGTGCCATGTCCAGATTTTCGAGCATTGCCACCTCTTCGGGCACATATTGGTAGGGGTAATCCATCGCGTACAGCACGCGGTCCGGCCCCATGAAGTCTTGCGTGAACTTGAGCGCAGCACCCCAAGCCACACCACTGTTGGTGATGTGGAAGTTCTCTCGCAGGTAATCACTGGGTTTGCGTTTCAGGGGCAGCACGCTGGGGTATCGCTTGGACCGCACAGTCGCCGCATGCATGTAATCGAGCCGGTAAGCCCAAAACGGCAAGGCTTCGCCCATGTGCCCCAAGATCACCTGCAGCTTTGGAAAACGGTCAAACACCCCTGAGGTGATGAGGCGCAGCGCGTGCAAGCCGGTCTCGACCCCAAAGCCGTAAATGGCCCCATCCAATCCCGCCTCAATAAAGTGCTGAATCATGCTCGCTGGCATGGCATTGGGGTGCAAATAGATCGGCGTGTCCATCGCCTCGGCCGCCTCAAAGATAGGCCAAAATTTGGTATCCGACAGATATTCACCTTGCGTATGTGAATTGATCACCACCGAGTGCATGCCCAATTGGTTGACACCCCGCTGGATTTCTTTGGCTGCTGCAGCCGGATCTTGTGGGGCCACCGCAATCATGCCCACCAATCGGTCGGGGTGGCGACGCATGGCATCGGCCAGAATGTCGTTGGCCACAGGGGCAAACGACACGGCTGTTTCCTTGTCCATGATCTGCACGCCGGGAGAAGTCAAAGCAATCACCTGCACATCGACCCCGGCAGCGTCCATGTGCTGCAAACGCAGCGCGTCCAGGTCAACCAGGCAACGCATGATGTGCTGCGCCCTTTCGCTGGGGCTGCTCATGTAAAAGCCCATCAGGTGCTGAAAGCCGACATCCACGTCCTCTTTGGCCAGGATGCGTTTGTATATCTCCAGCATCTCGGGCGGAGAAAACGCTTCTTCAGTGGCAATGCGCCGATAAGGGCGCTCGGGTAAATGGAGAGAGGCTGCATTCATGATTTGGTTCTTTCTTGATAACGTTGGCCCAGCGCCAGCAACTGGGGGGTTTCTATGACGGCATTCAGGCCATCAAAATCGAGCATTTGGTCTTGCCACGGACGCGTGGTCTGGTGCTGATGCAAGCTGGCGTAATAAGCTTGCAAGGTGTGCAACACCGCCCTGGCTGTGCCACCAGGAAAAATAACGATCCTGAAACCCCGCTCGCCTAATTCGGCCGCGCTTTGCACAGGCGTTTGGCCGCCCTCCACCATGTTGGCCAGCAAAGGCACGCGCTGGGCAAATTGAGCACAAGCCCGGTTCATTTGCGCGTCAGAGCGCAAAGCCTCGATGAACAAGGCATCTACGCCGCACGCCAGATAACGCTCGGCGCGCTCCAGCGCGGCGTCAAGGCCTTCCACGGCCACCGCGTCGGTGCGCGCCAAGATCAAGGTTCGTGGGTCATGCCGGGTATCCAGCGCAGCACACAGTTTGCCCTCCATCTCGGCCACCGACACCACCCCTTTGCCCTCGAGATGGCCGCAGCGCTTGGGAAAACTCTGGTCTTCGATCTGGATCATCGAGGCCCCCGCACGCTCAAAGTCGCGCACGGTTCGCTGGGTGTTCAATGCGTTGCCAAACCCGGTATCTGCATCCACGATCACCGGAATGTTCACCCGGTCGGTGATGTGGGCCAAAGTCTGCGCCACCTCGGTGGCGGTGGTCAGCCCGATGTCTGAACGACCCAAGCGCGTGTAGGCAATGGAGGCACCCGAGAGGTAAACCGCTTCAAAACCGGCTTGCTGCGCGACCAAGGCCGTCAGCGCGTCATACACACCAGGGGCCAGCAAGGGCGTGGTTTTTTGCAAGCGCTCGGCCAAGCTGTTGGGCTGACTCATGGTGTCACACCTTTCAAGTGTTGCTTGAGGGTTTGAGCCGCAGTTTCAGCCGCAATATGGCCCCCTGCGATGGCACTGAGCAAGCCGTTGCCCGACAAATAACCCCAAACTTCTTGGCCCGACACCCCGCGCGCAGCCCCACCGGCTGCCAACAAATTGGGCAGGGGCGAGCCGTCATGGCGCAACACCCGTGTTTGCGCGTCAATGTCCAGGCCGCCTTGGGTATGAAACAGGGCCCCGGTCACTTTGATGACATGAAACGGTGCTTGCAGAGCACGCTTGAAATGGCGGCCCGTTTGTGGATCATGTCCGGCATGAACCGCGTTCAAAGTGGTTTGCAAGGTTTGGGGCTCGCAACCGATCAGTTCTGCCAACGCTTGGGTATCCAGCACATGCTGCACAGCCCCTGCACTTTGGGCGGCCACAAAATCAGGAAAGTCTTGCGCAAAATCGAGCAGCGCATCGTCCAGAACATTCCAGGCCACACCGCCTGGTTGGTCCA
Organism: Limnohabitans sp. Rim8; assembly: GCA_945877725.1. Taxonomy (GTDB): domain Bacteria; phylum Pseudomonadota; class Gammaproteobacteria; order Burkholderiales; family Burkholderiaceae_C; genus Limnohabitans_A. Next base: position 14,601 of record CAMDXR010000005.1, on the reverse strand, counting down.
GTACATGCACCGCCGCCTCCGAGTAACCCTGGGTTTCATCGTGAAAGCGCCGGCCTTGTGCATTGATCTGAACGCCACCTTCCATCATCAATGCCCATGAAATCAAGGCCCCTTGTGGGATAGCCCAAGAACCATGGCCTTGGTAGGCGCCCAAATCAGCCAGACGTGCGCCCAGTTGCCGCCCCCAGGCGATGGCGCTGCCATCGTTGCCCGCATGGCCTGCATAAGTGGCCTCGGCCATTTCGGGCAAGAGTTGTTTGACCCAGGGGGCTGCGCCGCCAAAGCCGTTACAGGCCAACAACACCACATCACATCGGATGGATTCCAACTGCCCATTTGGACGTACAAAGCCAAGGCCGTGAATGCGCTGCTGCTCGTCCGCCCACAAGGTCGTCACCCGCGCTTGGGTCAGCACCACCACACCTGCGGCATCAGCGGCCGCTTGCAACCGGTTCATTAAACCGGTACCGGTTTTTTCGGGCACTGCATGCATGCGGTGCGCACTGTGACCGGGATACAAAAAATTGTCCAACACTTGCCAGGGCAAGCCATGGTGTTGTGCCAACGCGTCCAAAGCCGGGCCAATGTTTTGGGCATAAGCCTGCACCAAATTCGGTGCGGCCTGACCATGGGCTTTGGCTTGAATATCGGCAGCAAAAGCCTGCACACTGTCATCGATACCTTGAGCGCGCTGCGCCTGTGTGCAAGGTGCAGGAATAAAGCCCGAAGACAAAGCGGTTGAGCCCGCTGGAAACGCATCGCGCTCCAACACCACACAATCCACCCCCAGCCGATGCAAAGCCAGCGCTGCTGTCAAGCCGCAAGCGCCAGCCCCGACGATGACCACTGCCACATGCGCGTCGGCTTGCAAATCGGTGGCTGGGGAAACTTGACTCTGCAATTCGGCCATTGACTCAGCCCAGTTGTTTCAAAAAGCTGGCGCTGTCCATGACTTCGGCCACCGAGCCCATGTCGGCCAGCGCCGCTTGATGCGCAGCTTCACTGAAGGCGGCGCAGCCATCCGACAAAACAATGACGTGGTAGTCACGCACATGCGCATCGCGCACCGTGCTGGCCACACCGCCGTTGGTCACAATGCCGCACACCACCAAGGTGTCAATGCCGGATTTTTTGAGGACCCAGTCCAATTGGGTATTAAAAAAGGCCGAATAAGCCACCTTGAACACCGACACATCCACCCAAGGGGCCAGCAGATCCACGTTGGCCTGACCCCTGCTGCCCGGGGCGAAGTCACCTTTGCGTAAAAAAGGACGCCGCTCCTTCAGGTGCGCCGAAATCATCGGTTCCCCCTGTGCATCGGGCCACAGCGTGAACAGGCTGGCTGCAACCAAGCCACCAGTTTTTTTCACCGCCTGCGCCACTGGCAGCATGCGTTCTGGCAGCTTCAAGGCCTCAGCGCTCAGGGTATTGCCTCGCGCGTAAGCGCCATCGGGTGCCAAAAAGTCGTTTTGTAAATCCACCACGACCATGGCCACTCGGGCATTTTTCAGATTCATGTTGTGCGCTCCACCAACAAGTTACCCAACGCGTCAACCCTGCCTGCAAAACCGGGTTCAAGCCAAACTGTGGTGTCGGGTTGTTCCAAAATAGCGGGCCCTTGGACCACGGTGCCCACCGGCAAGCTCAAGCGTTCGAAGCGTTTTGCGGTCCACCATTGGCCTTGGTGGTAAACCTGCTGCTCACCCAGCGCTGTCGTTTGGCCCTCGCCATGGGGAGCAAGTACAGCCAAGTCAAATTTGGGCCGTCGCCCGATGCGGGCATAGCGCAAGTTCATGACGCGGATCACCGGCCCCTGCAATATGCGTCCAAATGCCACTTGGTAAGCAGCCTCAAAGGCCTGCAGCACATCGGAAGCATTCAATTGATCGCGCAGCACATTCACTTGCAGGGTGTGGGTCTGCCCCATGTAGAGCATGTCAAAGCTGATCACTTCATCCACGCGCACGAACTTGACGCCCGCAGAATCCAGCCGCACTTGGCAGGCCGTAGCCAAAGCGTCCACACGCTTTAACAACAAGGGCCACACCACATCGGCCAAGGCCACATTCAAGGTTTGCACAGCGTCATGGCGCATGTCGGCCATCACGCAACCCAGTGCCGAGGTCACCCCTGGATAACGCGGCACGATGCCGGTGGTCACGCCCACTTCACGCATCATGGCGCAGACGTGCAGGCCACCACCACCGCCAAAGGGCATGTAGGCAAACTGGCGCGGGTCATGCCCTCGCTCAATCGAAACCACCCGAATTGCGCCCGCCATACGGGCGTTGGCCACCGTGAGGATGGCCTCGGCTGCGGCCAAAGCGTCCAAACCCAAAGGCTCCCCAACATGACGGGCAATGGCTTGTTGGGCAGCATCCGAGTCCAGTGCTTGCAGCAAACCGCCACCCAAGGGCCGGTCGGCCGCAATGCGGCCCAACAACACATTGGCATCGGTGACCGTGGGACGGGTGTTGCCGCGCCCATAGCAGGCCGGACCGGGATTGCTGCCCGCCGATTCGGGGCCCACTTGCAACATGCCTCCCGCATCCACCGAGGCAATGGAGCCGCCCCCTGCGCCAATTGTTTCGATCTGGATCATGGGCGAACGCACCACTAAGCCGAATTCAATGGATGTTTGCGCCGCCAGCGCGGCCTCACCCCCGGCCACCAGAGAGACATCAAAAGAGGTGCCGCCGATATCCCCCGTGATGACATTTTCAAAGCCCGATGCTCGCGCAATTTGCGCGCAGGCCATGACCCCGGCCGCAGGGCCAGACAGTGCCGTGCGCACCGGCACATCACACGCGGTCTGGCGCGACATGACGCCCCCATTGCTTTGCACGATGAGCAATTCACCCGCAAAGCCTTGGGCACGCAAATCGCCCTCTAGTCGCTGCAAATAACTGCCCACCACAGGCTGCAGTGCCGCATTCAGCGTGGCCGTCGAACAGCGCTCGAACTCGCGAATTTCCGGCAACACTTCGCTGGCTGCAGTCACGTAAGTGTTGGGCCAGATCTCGCGCACGGCCGCCACGGCGGCTTGTTCATTAGAGGGGTTTGCATACGCGTGAACAAAAAAAACGCACACCGCCTCACAGCCCTCAGCCAACAAAGCCCGGGCTTGATCACGAACTTGCTCTAAATTGACCGGGGTGTGCAAGTCGCCATTGGCCAGCACCCGCTCGTCAACTTCCAAACGCCAGGCACGAGGCACCACAGGGGTGTAGCTGCCGCGCAAACCCCAGGTTTGCGGGCGGTCTCTGCGGCGCATCTCAAGCACATCGCGAAAACCTCGGGTTGTGATGATGCCGGTGCGGGCAATTTTTCGTTCCAGCAAGGCATTGGTTCCCACCGTGGTGCCATGCACGATGGTGGCGATGTCCTTGGCCCCTTGCGCCCCAGTGGTTCCGGTGACCTTGGCAATGCCATTCATGAAGCCCCGGGCCTCTTCGCCACGGGTCGAAGGCACTTTGACAATGCGGGCCTGACCGGTTTGTTCGTCCAGCACAAACAAATCGGTGAAGGTCCCACCGACATCCACACCCACCACCCAGTGGGGCGAGCTCAAATCTGGGTGAAACTGGGGGTCGCTCATGCTTGATCCTTGGTGTAGCCCAGTGCGATATCGCGTTGCCGGTCATCGCTTGTTCGGTCAGCAGGGGTCCCCCAACCACCCCCGCCTGGGGTTTGAAGCCGAACTCGGTCGCCTTTTTTCAATTGAATGCCCAGCATCTTGGAGACCATGGGCGGGGTCTTCCACTCGCCGTTTTGACAATATTCAAAGACGTTGGGCAAGGCAGGCTGGCCGCCGTGTATGCCCTTGGGGGCAGACTTGCCGCGTTCGCCAAAAATGAAGGCTTCGGCGCTGTCTTCAAGCAATTCAATTTCATATATTGCCCCCAAGCCACCGCGGTGCTCACCGTCTCCACCCGAGCCGGGCCGCAAGGCCCACTGGGTAAATCGCACCGGATAGGCAGCCTCCAAAATTTCCATGGGCGGAATCGTGGCAGTAGAAATGGGGGCGTTGCCATGTGACAAACCATCGCCATCCGAATGGCCGCCATGCCCGCCCCCAAAAAAGCTGAACATGACCCAGCGCTGGCCTTTGCGCTTTTCGTCGCTGCGGTGCCCGGCAATCGACAAAGCATTGATCGTGCCGTAAGCATGGGCCACAGCACGCTTGGGATCTGCCAGGGCCGTGGCGCTGAAAATCACGTCGATCATGCGCAAAATGGTTTCGGTGTAACCGCCCACCGGACGCGGACGGGCAGCGCTGATGACCAGACCATCAGGAATCACAAAATCCACCGCATCCAACACACCGGCGTTGGCAGGCACATCGGGGAATACATGCTTTAAAGCCACATAACAGGCGGCCACTGCAGTCGCCCGTGAAATATTCACCGGGCCCGCACACTGGGGGGATGTGCGAGAAAAGTCCAGCGTCAACCGGTCCCCCCTCACCGTCATGTCGAGCGCGATGGTGAGCAATTCGTCTTTGACCCCATCGTTGTCCAGCACGTCTTCAAAGCTGTAGCGGCCATCGGGCAGACTGCCGATGTGGGCGCGCATGAGGCGCACCGCACGACTGCGTAATTCGCTCAGTGCCTGTGCCACTTTGGCGTCGCCGTATTCGTCGAGCAAGCCTGCCAGACGCCGGGACCCCAAGTCCAAAGCAGCCAATTGACCGTTCAGGTCGCCCCAAAGGCTGTCGGGCAATCGGGTATTCGCCCGCAAGATGGCCAACACGTCCTCATCCAAAACTCCGGCCCGCAAGATCCGCACCGGAGGAATTTGCACCGCCTCTTGCCAACACTCAGTGGCCGCCGGGTTGTAGTTGCCGGGCACCGCGCCCCCCACATCGTGCCAGTGCGCGGCCGAGGCCAAGAAACAATACAACTGGCCATTTCTAAAGCAAGGCTGCACCAATTTGAAATCGTTGGCATGGGTACCCCCCTCGTAAGGGTCGTTGAACAACCACACGTCACCCGGCTGCATGCCCCCGCGTTCCTTGGCCACGCGCATGGCCGCCCTCACGGCAAAGGCCATGGCCCCCACAAACACCGGCAATCCCGATTTGCCCTGAATCAGGGTGTCACCCGTGGCCGCGTCGTACAGCCCGTGACAGGCGTCGTGGGCTTCGGCAATGATGGGGTTGAACGCGCTGCGGTAAAGCGTGGCGTCCATTTCATCGGCGATTTGCTCCAACCTGCCCCGCAGCACGGCCAGCGTGACCGGGTCCATCGCAGGGGCTTGTTCAGTCAATGAATTCATCAGGCTCATGCTGACTTTCCTTTTTTGAGCAGGGGCAGCAAGCCGCCTGCTTCGACCATGTCCATTAAAAAATTGGGAATCGGGCTGCAAGCCAATCGCTGCCCATTGACACGCACCACCTGGGGGATGTCGCCTTCAAATTGCAAACCTACAGGTTCCGCTTCGGTCATTTGGGCAGCCTCGGGGCAAGTCAGAAGTAACAAGCCCAAGTTGAAGGCGTTTCGAAAAAAAAGCCCACTGTATGAGGGCGCAATCACTGCCGCCAAGCCCAAATGGCGCAACACGCCGGCGGCCTGCTCACGCGAAGATCCGATGCCGAAATTGGCGCCCGCCACCAAAACATCACCCTTGCGGACGCCCGACGCAAAATCGGCTCGGACGGCTTCCAGGCAATGTTGACCAATCACCTCCAGGCCGTGTTTCATGTAGGCCCCGGGGGCCAGCGCATCGGTGTCCACATCGGCACCTACACACCAAACCCGGGCATTTTTAAATCCAGAGGGGTTCATGCCAACAGTTCCCGCGCATCGCTGATGTACCCCCGCAAAGCCGAAGCCGCCACGGTGTAAGGCGATGCCAAATACACGTTCACGCTGGCAGCCCCCATGCGGCCCTTGAAATTACGGGCCGTGCTGGAAATCACGGTGGCCCCATCAGGAAACGTGCTGCCATAGCCCGCACAGGCGCCACAACTGTTGGGCAGCACAGTGGCCCCCGCGTCTTGTAGGATTTGCAGCACGCCTTCCTTGGCGGCTTGCGCTTGCTCGCGGGCACTGGCCGGCGCAACCATCAGCTGAACGCCGCCCGCCACGCGTCGGCCTTTCAACACTGTGGCAGCGGCTCGCAAGTCTTCAAGCTTGGCGCCAGTGCACGCTCCAATATAGGCAATCGTGGGTTTTACCGCCGAAAAACAGGCCACATCTTGGGTATTGGCGGGGCTGTGCGGGGCCGCCACCTGGGGACTGAGGCAGGTGGCATCGAAGCTGTGTTGCTCAAAATCCGCATCTTCATCGGTGAACCATTGTTCTGATCCGGTCAATTTTTCAGGTGACATACCGATCGATTGCAAATGGTTCAGGGTGGTGGCATCGGCGGCAATCAAACCCGCTTGCGCGCCCATTTCGGCACTCATGTTGGACAAGGTCATGCGCTCGGCCATGGACAAGCTCTGCACCGTGGTACCAGAAAACTCGATGGCTTGGTAGTTCCCACCGTTCATACCGAATCGGCCAATCATGTGCAGCATCATGTCCTTGGCAGACACCCCTGCTTGCAGGTGACCGCTCCAGTGCATGCGCAAAGTCCGTGGGACCTGAACCCAAATCTGGCCCGTGACACAAACGCCCAACATTTCGGTGGCCCCAATGCCGAACATGTAGCAACCAAACGCCCCCCCAGTGGGCGAATGCGAGTCGCCCCCCACACAGAACATGCCGGGGCGCAAGTGCCCCCGTTCGGGCAAGACCACATGGCAAATGCCCTCGCTGTCAATGACGTGGGGCAACTTCCATTGCCTGGCCGTGTCACGCGCCATTTGAACGATTTGCTGCGCATCACGGTCTTGCGCGGGAACATAGTGGTCCAACACCAGCACCACTTTGTTTTTGTCCCAGATTTCCGCCCCCAGCTCGTCCAACATGGGCTTGAGCCTTCGAGGGCCGGACGAATCGTGGAACATGGCCAGGTCCACTTGGCAAGTGACCAACTCGCCCACGGCCACATGGCTTCGGCCTGCCGCGCGAGCGATCAGCTTTTGCGCCAGGGTTTGCGGTGGGACCATGAAAGCGCTCATTCGGGTTTGGCTCCGGCGTATTGCACGACAGCCCTCCAGCGCACGATTTCGCTGTCCACAAAACGGGCGAACTCTTCGGGGCTGTTGCCCACAGGTGTGGCCCCTTCATTTTCGATGCGTCGCCTCACCTCAGGCGAATGCACCGCTGTGCGTGCAGCCTCGGCTAAACGACGCGTCAACTCAGGGCTCATCCTGGCCGGCCCAAACAGGCCAAACCAGGCACTTGACTCATAGCCCGGCAAACTTTCAGCAATGCTGGGAATATCTGGAAACGCCGCCAGTCGCTTGGCGCTGGTCACCCCCAACGCCTTCAGCTTGCCGGCCTTGATGTGTGACTGCACATTGCCCACTGCGGCAAACATCAGATCAACTTGACCGGCCAGCACGTCTTGAACTGCGGGTGCCGTTCCCCGGTAAGGAATATTGACAATGAAGACGCCCGATTTCATTTTGAAAGCATCTCCCGCCATGTGCAGCGAGGAACCCAAGGCGCCAATGGCAAAGTTCAGCTGCCCGGGCTTGGCCTTGGCCAGCGCAATCAGCTCGGCCACATTGTTGACCGGCAGTTTGGGCTGCGCCACCAAGATCGAAGGCGATGTGGACACCATGGTCAACGGCGTAAAGTCTTTCACCGGGTCAAAAGGCAGGCTAGGGTAAAGAGTCGCGTTAATGGCATGGCTGGTGAAGCTCATCAGCAGTGTGTTGCCATCCGGTGTGGCTTTGGCCACCGCATCGGCCGCCAGATTGCCCCCTGCTCCCGGTCTGTTTTCAACCAACATGGTGCGGCCAAGTTGTGCGCCCATCACCTGCGCCAGGGTGCGGGCCATGGTGTCGGTGGTGCCGCCTGCAGGGGCGCCCACCAAAATCCGGATCGGCGACTGTGTCTGCGCCAGCGCCGGAATCACAGGCATGGCCAAACCCGCCCAAAAGACAAAACACAAAAATACCCAGTGGAACGGCGTACGGAAATTCATGAATATGCGTTCTTTAAGCATGCGCATCAATCGGTTTTGGTTCTTTAATTTGGCTTGAGAAGCGAAGACCTTGAACGGCTCACATGCCCAGGTAGGCCTGCCGCAAGGTGTCGCTGGCCAATAATTCAGACGGTGTTCCAGTAAACCGGATGTGCCCGTTTTCCATCACATAAGCCCGGTCGGCAATGTCCAGGGATTGGCCCACGTTTTGCTCCACCAGCAATACCGCCAGTCCACCCCCACGCAATTGGGAGATTAGGCCAAACAGCTCTTCTACCAACAGCGGGGACAAACCCAGCGAGGGTTCGTCCAGAATCAACAATCTGGGTTCCGCCATGAGTCCACGGCCAATGGCCAACATTTGCTGCTCCCCCCCACTCAAGGTTCCAGCCAATTGGCTGACCCGCTCTTTCAGGCGCGGAAAGGTTTCGTAGACTTTCTCGAGGTTTTGCTCCCGCCGTTCACGGCCACGCGTAAAAGCACCCAGTGCCAGGTTTTCTTGCACGCTCAGGTTGGGGAAAACCTTGCGGCCTTCAGGCACCTGGATCAAACCTTGTGTCACCACTTTTTGATAATGCAGGCCCGTGATGTCTTGTCCATCAAACATGACCCGACCCGCACGCGTTGGCACCAAGCCGCTCAGGGTCAAGTTGAGCGTGGTCTTACCCGCCCCGTTGCTGCCCAAAAGCGCCACCGTCTCACCGGGCATGACGTGCAAATCCACTCCCCGCAAGACTTCGACCACGCCATAGCCCGATTTAAGGCCTTGCACGTTCAACAAGGCGCTCATGCTGGGGCTCCTTTGTTGGCGATAGCTTTTGCCGTATTTTTTTGCAGCCGCTCGGCTGTTCCGTGCCCCAGATAAGCCTCGACGACAGCCTGGTTGCTGGTGACCTCGGCAGGAGAACCATGGGCAATCAATTGACCTTGCGCCAATACCCATACCTCTTGGGCCAAGCTCATCACCGCTTGCATGACGTGCTCGATCATCAGCACCGTGACACCACTTTGCGCAATGCCCTGCACCACCGGAATCATTTCAGCAATTTCCTGCGGGTTCAGGCCGGCCAACACCTCGTCCAGCAGCAACAACCGGGGGCGAGTGGCCAGCGCACGGGCCAACTCCAGCCGCTTGCGCCCGGCTACGGTCAGGTCGCTGGCGAGCTTATCAAGTTGAGGCGTTAATCCGACTTGTTGCGCCACGGACTCGGCATATGCCAGCGACTTTGCGCGCTGGGGCAGATGCAAATGGGCCCCAACGGCAATATTTTCGCGAACACTTTGCGCTGCAAAGGGTTGCACGATCTGGAAGGTACGGGTCAGGCCCAAGCGAGCATTGACATGGGGTGACTGCCCGGTGATGTCTTGCCCGGAAAAAAGAACACTTCCCCTGTCGGGCTTGATAAATCCGGACATCAGGGCAAAGAGGGTTGTCTTGCCTGCGCCATTGGGACCTATCAGGGCACTCAGGCGACCTTCGGTCACCGACAGGCTGACTTGGTTGACGGCCTTGAGACCGCCAAAGGATTTGTCCACCCCGTCAATTTGCAACAGGATGCTCATGAATTCTCCTGGTCAGTGGACTTGCGACCTCGCAAGGCTTGCCAAGGTGTGATCGCCCCCAAACCGGCAATGCCTCTGGGCAAAAACATCACAATAAAAATCAAGACAACGCCGTAGATCACCATGTTGATGCCTGGCAATTGTCCGAATAAGTTGCGTGTTAGATCCGCCAGAATGTGCAAGCTGATGGCCCCCAACAAGGGCCCCCACAGGGTGCCCAGCCCCCCCACAATTGCGCCCACCAAAGCCTCGACGGAGGTGTGCGAGCCAAAAGCAATGCTCGGGTCGATGTACTGGAAGACCTGCACGTAAAAAGCCCCCCCTGCGCCCATCAACCCGCCCGACACCACTGTGGCCACCAGTTTCACGCTGAAAGGGTTGACGCCAATGGCGCGCGCAGCGTCTTCGTTGTCACGCACAGCTTGAAGGTAAGCCCCGAAACGCGACCTTTTGAGCCACGCCGTGATGCAAAGGGCCAAGGTCACCAAGCCCAACATGAGCCAGATAAAGCCTGAGCGGTTGGCAAACTGCATGTTGGCTGCCGACTCTTTGAGGGGCAACATCAGGCCCACACCCGCGCCCGTGAAAGGCACGGAGGTCGCCACAATGCGAAACACTTCAGCGAAGGCCAGGGTCACCAAGGCGAAGTAGGAACCCTTCAGACCATAACGAAAAGAGGCTGCGCCCACAAAAGCCCCCACCCCAGCGGCGGTGGCCATGGCCAGCGGCAAGGCCACCCAAGGGCTTAAGCCCCATTGCATTTGTGCGATGGCCTGAACATAGGCCCCAGTGCCGAAAAATAAGGCATGACCAAACGAAAATTGACCGCCAAAGCCACCTAAAACGTTCCAAGCCTGGGAGAGCAAACAGGCGTAAAGCGCTGTCATGACAAAGTTAAGCACCACACCGGATTGGGTAAAAAGTGGCACCGCGCCCACCACAAGCACGAACAACGCGATGTTGCGAAAGTCTTTCATGCTTTGGCCCCAAAAAATCCTTCAGGCCTGAACATGAGCACCGCGATGAAGATGACAAATATGCCGACCTGCCCCAGCGACTCACCCAATAGAAGCCCGCCCAGTGACTCCACCACACCGATCAACAATCCGCCGAGCAAGGCACCGGCAAAACTGCCCATGCCCCCCAACACCACAATCGTGAAGGCCACCAGCACGAATCCGTTGCCCACTTGGGGATTGACGTAATAAGCAGGCATGAGAAAACAGGCCGCAGCCCCTAAACTGGCCAAGCCCAGGCCAAAACACATGGCGTAGACATGGTCCACATTGATGCCCATCAATCGAGCGCCCTGCTTTTCTTTGGAAACGGCGCGAATGGCACGGCCCAAGTCTGTTTTTTGAACAATTAACAGCAAAACCGCCGATACGACCAAAGCGCCGCCAAAAGCGACCAACTTGGGCAAGGCAATAAAGGCGGGGCCGATCTCGACCGTGCTCAGGGTGTAAGCGGTTTCGATGCTTCGGGTATCGGACTTGAAGAACAACAAGGCCAGGTTTTCCAGCACGATGGAGACGCCCAGCGTGACCAACAAGATGTTTTCGTCTTTGCCATGACTGGCCCGGTTGATCACTCCGCGCTGGAGTGCATAACCCAGCACGAACATGGCAGGCACCATGATCGGCAGGGCCAGATAAGGGTCAATCCCGAGCTTTTCCTTGAGCATGTAAACGCCATACAGCGCCACCATCAGGGCTGCGCCATGCGCAAAATTGATGATGTGCAAAACACCATAAATCAGCGTAAGGCCCAGCGCTATCAATGCATAAACGGCACCCGTCGTGATGCCGTTCAGCACCGATGGAAACAAGATGTTCAAGTCGAGCATCGGGATAACCTAGCGATCAACCCTTGAGTGGGAAAATCGGCTCGACCTCACGGTAGTCACGCGGCACGATCACCTTGATGTCGCCTTTGTAGACCTGAGTCATCAAAGGTTGCGCACCGATGTTCTGACCGTTCACGAACTGGGTGGGGCCATACGGCATGATGTGGTTGGAAAACTTGCTAGAAGCCAGCGCATCGGTGATGGCGGCGCGGTCTGGCGATTTGGCACGCTCAATGGCATCGGCCAACAGCATCATGGCGGTGTAAGTCATGAACACTTCGTAGCTGAAGAACTGACCTTGCGCTTCGACACGCTTTTTGAGCTCGGCCGAGCGCTTGTCTTTGGGGTTGAACCAGTGGTTGCAGTCGATGATGCCATCGGCCGCTTCTGGAAACTCCTTGACAAACTTGTAGCTCGAAGCGGCCCCACCCAACACCGAATAAATGGCTTTGGGTGTGATTTTTTGCTGCTGCAAGGTCCGCACCAACAAAGCGTATTCGTTGTAGTAGTTGGCCGGAATCAGGATGTCAGGGTTGACCTGCTTGATGCGCAAAGCAATGTTGTTGAAATCACGCGTGGGGTTGGCGTGCTTGATGATTTCCTTCACTTCGTAGCCATAGCCAGGCAACTCTTTGGCCAGCAAGTTGGCCGTACCTGTACCAAACAAAGACTCCTCGTGAACGATCATCACGGTGCGGGCGGGTTTACCAGCGGCCGTGTTCAATGCGTGCAAGCTGGCCACAGCCACTTCAGCGCATTTTTTGTAACCGGGTCCAAAACGGAATGTGTTTTTCAAACCGCGTTCCACAATCTGGTCCGCCACGCCCACATCCACCACATGGGGCAGGTTGTACTTGGCGGCGGCTTGGGTCGTGGCCAGGCAAATGGCGGAGGCAAAAGCCCCGACCACGGCGCTGACGCCGGCTTCATTCATTTTTTCTATTTCGGCTGTACCTGCTTGTGGGCTCGATTGCGCATCGCCCAGCATGGCCTCGATCTTGGCACCGCCCAGAGACTTGATGCCCCCAGCTTTATTGATGTCCTCAATGGCCATCAAGGCGCCCATTCGGCATTGCTGACCCGAGTAAGCGAGTGCACCGGTTACGGGGTGCAAGACACCGACTTTGACAGGCTTGGGCTGAGCCCCGCTCACCAAAGGAAACGCGAGAGCCGATGCCGCAACAGCGGACTGGCCCATGAAGTGGCGACGTGTGGTCATGAGAACATCCTTTATGAAGGTCAATGAAAGTTGGCGGACAACTCTTGGCTTACCCACACCTTGGCGTCAATGCTGCCAACGCGGGATAACTGCATTTGGTATTCGTACCGGTCCGGTCGGTACAAACCGTGCAGCCATTGGACGGGACGCTCGTCCTCGTCATAAATCAAACGGCGGACGGCCAACAAGGCCGATCCAACAGAGACATCAAGGTGCTTGGCCATGCCTACATCAGCAAGACGTGCCGATATGGTTTGCTCGGCGCGCCCGACTTTGACGCCCGACTCTTCGAGCAAAACCAAGATGGGTTTTTGCGCCAACTCGCGCTTGCCAAAACCGGACGAAATCGAGTCTGGCACCCAAGTGGTGATGTGTGACAAAGGCCCCTCTGGGGTGCTGCGTACGCGCTCGGCTTTTTGGACCCAAGCGGTGCCGGGCAGTTTGAGTGCAGCGGCAACGTCCACCGGAACGCGCATGCGCTCTACGGACAGAACCTTGACCTTGGTGCGCAGCCCCATGGTGACGAGGTTTTCAAGCAAACCCGTCAATCGGGCTTGCTGACCCGATGCCAAGGGTGAGCCGTTCATTGGAAATTCTGCAGAACGCCCCTTCACGGGGCGCGTCCCACGGCCTGGTTCTCGTTGAATAAGCCCTTCTTGGGCCAATTGCGACAAAGCCCGGCGAACCGTGACGCGTGCCACGCCAAATTGACCCATCAGAGCCATCTCACCGGGCAGCCCCCCATCAAAACGACCTTCGCGCAACTGTTCCCGCAGCACCAAATAGATTTGGTGGTACTTGGGGAGTGGCAAATGAGCGTCCATGATGTCATGTTCAAACAGTCCTATTGTTCTGTCAATAGGACATTTGAGTCCCATAAATAGGACATTCTCTTGGTAATTTCCCTAGTCCACGGATCTGAATTACCTTACTAAAGACAAATTTTCCAGCCCAGTGAATACCTAAAAATTAATTTCATTGAGGCCCTTGCGAAATCAAATTTTTTATCTGTCGGCCTTGATTTGTCGGAGTAAGACGTCTCAACGAGATGCCAGAAGATACGAGGCCTGCCTGGCAGCCTGCATGGCTATGATCTAAGGGTCACACCTCATACGCGAGTCATCAATTGCCCCTACCTCCACCCTCTCCCCGCAAACTGTCCCATACGCGAACGGTCACCTACACCGGTTTTGACCGTGAGGATGGCCTGTGGGACATCGAAGCCGAATTAACCGATGTCAAACCCTACACTTTTAAAGTAACGTCTGAGCCTTATTTTCCCAAACAAGAGCCCATTCATGGCCTGAAAATCCGGGTCACGATGGACAACGAAATGGTGATCCAGGAAATAAGCACCTCCATGGACGTGATTCCGCATGACGAATGTTCGGGTGCACCCCATGCCATTCACAAGTTGGTGGGCTGTGCCATGGGGCCTGGTTGGCGCAAAGCCATCAATGAGCGCATGGGGGGCACCCAGGGTTGTACGCATTTACGGGAAATGCTGTTCAACATGGCCACAGTGGCCTACCAAACTCTTCCCTCGGGCAAATGGCATCGACTGGAAACCGCGGGAATGCCGCACCCCGAAGTGACGCGGCCCCCTTTCTATCTTGGCCAATGCCACACTTGGGCGTTTGACAGCCCCACTGTACAACGGGCATACCCGATGTTCTTTAAACCCAAAGCAGAGGTCCCTGTTAAAGACTGATGCCAGCATTGCCCGGCTGTCACTGCTCAGGGCACCCCTCCCCAATAGCCGTTCTGCCTGCGATAATCTGCGCTCTTGCAAGCGCTGCCCAGCGCTTTTTCTTTCACAGCCTCTGGATCTACACCATGAACCGCTGCACTTTGGCCCCCATCGGGCGTGCTTTGCTTTGCCTTGACTTCTTCACACCGGTGGAGGCTGCATGAGCAAAAAAGTCTTTAT
>CAMDXR010000004.1 GCA_945877725.1 Limnohabitans sp. Rim8 | reverse complement strand
GGGCGCCTTTTCATCAACCCAGGCGCTGCTGAGGACTCGGGTGGGGCGGTCAAGGGTGGCTTGCAAAATGGCTTGCCGGATCGCACTCAGTTGTGCTTCGTATTGTTTTTGATTTTGAGTCGGCGCCGGACTCAGGGCTTGCGGCCGTAAAGCCCGGGCATCGGGGGGGGTACCGGCGGTTGCATTGGCGTTTGTGTTAGCCGCGATCAAAGCACCGTTGTTGTTGGGCATCAGCTTGCCCGGCGACTGTGCACCCGCAGACGTGGCCCACAGCAGGGACATGCCCAAAGCGCTCGCTGCACCCACTTTGCAGACTGTGTTCAAGGCGTTCGAGCCCATGCGCTTGCAAGCGCCAGCGTCTTGCTGGGCTTGGCTGGGTACAGAAAACACTGGGGTGGACATAAGCTTAGCGACGCCGTGCAGCCAATTGGCTCAGGTACAAACTGCGCAGATCCCGAACCACATGTTGGTCCAGCGAGAGGGTTGTTTCGTAGGTGTCCTCGCCCACAGGGGCAATGCTGACCAGCACGGCACCATAAATCACGCCCTCGACTTTGGCCCTGAAGGTGTCGCTCATCACGGTCATATCGGCCACGGTGGTGGTCGCGTCCAATTGTTGTCCATAGACTTGTTCGGTCAGTGAGCGGTAGGCGTCCAGCTTGGAGGCCCGAATGGCCAGCAGGCGTTGTTGCGCTGGGTTTTTGTGGTTTTGCACGCTCACCACTGCATAGCCCGTGGCCACCAGCGTTTCGCGCTTTTCGACCATGGGGGTGATCATGGAGGCGGGTACAGCCGTGCTGCTAGGGCTGCTGGAAAACGGGTTCTTTATTTGAATGGTCTCGCATCCAGCCAATGCAAAAAGTGAGACCAGGGGCAGGGCAATCGAACGGACGAAGGTCATCTTGAAACTCCAGAAGCAACCCTGTACAAGCCACACATTGACGGCAGGGTTGAGTTAACTTGATTGAAGTATCGGCAGCAGTCAGTCAGTCTTGAGCGCGCAGGGGGTGTTATCGCCTCCACTGGACTTGTTAAACCCGGTCTGACCCGCAGGCTCAAGCGGCTTCAATTCAAAATTTGACCTCAAAATTATCATTTTTCTTGCCAAGAGTCACAATTGTCATTTATAAACAAGTAAATCGACATTTTTATTAATAATTTAAGTGCCATTTCAGAATTTTCTGAGGTGAGTGCTTTGCCAACAATGCGTAACCCACTGGTTTTTTCCCGATGACATCCCCCCCCAAGCCACTCCTCATCGGTGAGAGTCAGGCCACGGTTTTTCTGCGTGAGTTGATCAAGACCTTGTCGGCATCGTCCTCCACTGCGCTCATTACCGGAGAAAGCGGGACGGGTAAGGAGTTGGTCGCACAGTCCCTGCACATGCAGGGGCCTCGTGCATCCGGACCGTTTGTGCCCATAAATTGCGGCGCCATTCCAAGGGACTTGATTGAGAGTGAGCTTTTTGGTCACCGCAAGGGCAGCTTTACCGGTGCGGTGGCTGACCGCTTGGGGCGCTTTGAGCTGGCGCACGGCGGGACGCTTTTCTTGGATGAAATTGGCGACTTGCCCATGGACATGCAGGTCAAGTTGTTACGCGTCCTGCAAGAGCGCTGCATATTGCCTGTGGGAGCTTCTCGAGAGGTGCCCATTGATGTTCGCGTGGTGGCCGCGACCCACAAAAAGCTTGAATCGGAAGTCGAGGCTGGTCGATTCAGGGAAGATTTGTATTACCGCATCAATGTGTTGCCCGTGATAACCACACCCTTGCGGGAGCGGCCGGCCGACATTGCGACACTGCTGAAGTTTTATGCTGCAAAACATGCCTTGCCGCCTGCCAAGGCTGTGCAGTTCGCTCCCGAAATGATGAAACTCATGCAAGCTTATGCCTGGCCAGGCAACGTGCGTGAGTTGTCCAATCTGGTAGACCGGTTTTCGACCTTGTACCCCTCGCAGGTGTTGCAGGTGCAAACGGTGCCGGCCTGCATGATGCCCCAAGGCTTGGCCGCGTTACAAACCGAGTGGTTGGCCCAGCATGGGTTGCAAATCCCTGTGGGGTTTTCGCCCGCATTGAAAGCAGAGTCTGCGGTGACGCAAGTGGTCGATGCGGGCTTGCCCGTGCCTTTTGGGGACGACAACGATCCCATGGCCCATTTGATGGCCATTCCTGGCGGATCATCTGCTTTGCCCTTTAAATCAAGCAGTCCGGCACCCTTGTCGGCATCCAATGATGAGATCAATGAGGTGGAGCAAGCCATTTTGCTGGCGCAGGGAATTCAAACACTGCCCCCGGAGGGCATGTCACTCAAACAGCATTTGGTCGAGGTCGAACGCAGTTTGATTGAGCAGGCTTTGGCCCGCACGCAAGGCAATGTTTCTCAGACCGCCAAATTGCTTCAGCTGCAAAGAACCACCTTGATTGAGAAAATCAACAAATACGAGTTGCGCAGTACGGGTTGAGCTTACTTAAGCCACGCTGCCTGTAAAAACCAGGTGCGCGCCTCAGAGCCAACACGCTTAACGTTAAAAAGGTGGTTTGATGACTTGGGCACAAGTGCCCTTGATCAGTCTGACCATGCGGCCGTCTTGTATGCCAAGACGTTGTTCAAACGCACCCGTTTTGCGGTCCACCACAAACTCTTCCCGGTTGATCATCACGCCAAAGCGCTGAAACATGGCCGGGCGATTGACCTGCAGTCGGGTGCCCATGACTTGGAGTGTGCCGGCCCGGCTTTCTGAGATGGCAATTTTGCCTTGGTACCAACCCGAATTTTTCTCGAAATCTATTTGCGCCATGGTGATTCTGGAGGGCTCGTTTTCTTTGATGCCCAAAGCCAGTTGACCATCCAAGTCCAGTTCCAGTTCACATATCAGGTCCATCACGCCTTTGTTTTTACCGGGCACGCTGAGTGTGTTGGCCAGATCTTCTGATGGCTGACCTTGATCGGCCATGACGTGCACCAAGCCCCACACACCGCCCATGACCAAAGCACCGATGACGATACCGATGGTTAAATTTTTCATCATGGCTGATCCTCTTGCCTTAGGGTGGGGGGTGATGGAATGCCAAGAATCATAGGGCAAAGATGAAAGCTTGTGCGCGCGCCGAATCACTGATTGAGCACGGTGATGCTGACCCGACGGTTGCGCGGGTCCGCCGGGTTGTTGGGCACATTCGGGTTGGTGTCGGCCACGCCCTCGATGCGTGAAAAACGGTTAGCACCGATCCCCTGACCTTGCATGAATTGACGGGTGGCATCGGCACGCTCGGTCGATAAAGTCCAGTTGTTGCGAATGCTTTCAGGCGGGAACCCTAGGCTGTCGGTATGACCACGGATGGCCAATTTGTTGGGCAAAGGCTTCAGCGATTTGGCCACCTCGGTCAACAAAGCAGCGGCTTTAGGGCCCATGTCGGCAGTGCCCGAGCTGTACATGGCGAAATCAGCCTTGTCGATCACCTCGATCCGCAGACCGTCTTTATCGCGGGTGATGCTGACCTGGTCTTTGACCTTTTCGAACTGTTTGCTTTCTGATAATTTTTGCTTGATTTCTTTTTCAAGCTTGTCAAAATTTTCTTTGTCTTGTTTCTGCGAAGGTGTGCCTGTGCCGCTTTCCTTGCCGGGGTCTTGCTCGGAAGGGCCGTCTTTGTTGTTTTCTTCTTTGGAAGAGCCAAAGCTTTCAGCTGGGCCGCCCTGAGCTTGGGGCGTCAAGCGCTCCAACAAGGCAGATTGTTTGGCCGTGAAGGGAAACCCGTCAGTGTCAATGATGGATTTGCCGCCAAACAAACCGTTCGATCCTGCCAGTTCACCAAACGCAATTTGACTGTGCGACGCTGGCCTGAAGTAATCGGCCACGCTTTTGCGTTTGTCTTCGTTGCTGGCACCCAGTAGCCACATGAGCAAAAAGAAAGCCATCATGGCCGTCATCATGTCCGCCAAAGCGATTTTCCAGGCGCCCCCGTGGGCCCCTGCATGGCCATCTTCGACAATGATTTTCCGAATAATCGGCCGCATCGCCTCCGCGGCTGCAGCCGCTGCAGCGGCCGTTTCAGCCGCAGCAGTTTCGGCTGCCGCCGCTGCAGCCGCTGCAGCCGCATCGTCCGTTGCAGCTTCGGCGGTTTTATCGTTCTCTGCCATCAACTGCCTCGCATGCCGTCAAAGACTTCCGAGAAGCTGGGTTGGCTGTGGTGCGCAATACAGGCGCGCGCGGATTCAATGATCAGGGGCTGTGGGTGGCCCTTGAGGTTGCAAACGATCATTTCCCGAATCACATCGAAGGTTTGCGAGTCTTCGTTGATGATTTGGGTCAGGCGACCCGCAAAGGGTTCAAACATGCCATAGGCCAAAAACACCCCCATCAGCGTCCCCACCAGGGCCGCACCAATCAAAGCGCCCAGCACGGGGGGGGGTTGGTCAATCGCACCCATGGTTTTCACCACACCCAACACGCAGGCCACAATACCCAGCGCGGGCAGACCGCCCGCGATACCGGCCAGAGCGGCCGGGGCTAAAAGAGCTTCGTGGTGGTGGACTTTGATGGCTTTTTTCATCAAGTCGTCCAGCGCGTCTGCGTCCAGGTTGCCCTGAGAGATGACCATCAGGCGCAGCGGGTCGCAAATCATTTGGACAATGGAATGGTCTTTGGCCAACTTGGGAAATTCGCCAAAAATAGGGCTTGAATCCGGATTTTCGACATGCGATTCCAAAGCCACAACCCCTTCTTTTTTCATCACGGTTTGCAGCTTGCCAATCAGCAACATCAAATCAAGATAGTCAGATTTATGCCATTTGGGGCCTTTAATGCACTGGCCAATACCGCCCATGGCCGCTTTGAAGACCGGAAAGCTGTTGGCCACCAAAGAGGCCCCGATGGCCGAGCCCCCAATAATGATGAATTCAAAAGGCGCAGCCTTGATGATGGGTGCCATCTTTCCGCCCGCAAGGATGTACCCACCGAACACGGCACCGAAAACAACTGCTAAACCGACAAAGAAAAACATGGTGGCCCTTTATAGCTAGACAATGCACCAAATACCGATGCACCAACCCAGAGTCAATTGAAAAACAAAATCCAGCAAGTTGCCCAACACCAGCACTGGCAACCCCAAATAAAGAGCCCCCCAAGCCCAGCCAGAGGCCGTTAAACGGGCTTTGGGAAGGTCATGTCCTAGGATGCGACGATCTGGGTCCGATGACGGCGTCATTTATTTTCCATTTCCATCTCTTTTATCGGTTTCAAATGGGGTATCTTGAGTTGGAACCGATAAATTTGCCTATTATGACAATATGAATATCACTTGGGACCCACTGCCTCAGGCTGAGTGGGAAATTTTTCACGCGGCCCGACAGGGCTCGCTGCAGCAGGCTTGGACCTATGGTGCCGCACTGGCTTCGCTGGATGTGGTGGTGCACCGGGCCATGGTTTGGGAAGCCGGTCAATTGCTGGCGGTAGCGCAGTTCATTTGTCGGCGCATTGCGGGCTACATTTCGCTGGCTTCTTGCACCCGAGGGCCGGTCTGGCATGCAGAGGCTACGCCGGCGCAACGTGCTGAGGCGTATCGGTTGCTGCGTCAGTCGATGCCCTTGCCCCGCTTGAAAGTCTTGCTTTTCTCGCCTGACCTTGCCCTCGATCAGATGGATCCCGCCGAGTTTCGCTCGATGTCTCGCGTCATGACCGGTTATTCCACAGTGCTGCTGGATTTGACGATGCCCTTGCCTGCTTTGCGCGCGGGATTCGAGGGTAAATGGCGCAACAGACTGAGCAAAGCTTTGTCCAATGAACAGATCAGGGTTCAGGTGCAGCCCAGTTTGAAGCGCTGTGACTGGTTGCTTGACAAAGAAATAGCCCAACGGGAGGCTAAAAAATTTCACGGTTTGCCGACAGATTTTGTCAAGGCTTACCTGGCTTCGGCCAGCGACACCCGGCAGGCGTTTGCCGTGGCCTATGCCGAACAGGGCAAGAACACCATTGGAGCCATGTTGTTTTTGGTTCATGGGCGGGTCGCCAGTTACCATGTGGGATGGGCAGACGAGGCGGGCCGCCAACTGAATGCGCACAATGTATTGCTCTGGCAGGCCATGGCGTATTTCCAGGCTTTGGGCATCGAGGTGCTGGACTTGGGAGGTGTGAATACCCATGATTTACCCGGAATTTCCCGTTTCAAACTGGGCACCGGGGGGCGTGTGGTGACACTGGCAGGAACTTATTTTTGAGATCAAACATGACTTTTCCAAAGTTTAAGTTGCAGCGTTTGTCGGTTGGCGGTTTGTTTTTGCTGTCGCTGCTGGGCAGCTTGGCACCCATTTCGGCGCTGGCCTGGACACGCATTGGCGAAACGCCGGAGGTGACGCTTTATGTCAATCGCAACTCGATTGAAAAGGACGACACCATTCGCCGGGTCTGGGAAATGCAGGACCTCAAGGCCCCCGATGCCGAGGGGGTTCGGTCTAGGCGCTACCTGAACGAATACGACTGCCAATACAAGATGCACCGTCTGGGTCAGATGACCAGTTTTTCTGGCCCCAAAATGACCGGTCAGAAAGTGGCGACCGTCAATGAAATGGGGTACTGGCGAAAAATTCCGCCCAACGGTATGTTCGTTCTGACCTACATTGCCGTGTGCATTGAGTAAATGAGAAATGACCATTCCAAGAGTGCCATCCCGTGAGCTTTGCTCAGGGCCTGACTGCCGTCGGCGCTGTATTGGGTGAAACTTGCGGCTGCGAGTTGGCTGCAGCACCGGCTGTTCCTGTTTCAGAGGGTCTGGGTGCTGCGTAACGTGGGAACTGGACCGCCCGCTCGCGGCTGGCGCTGGCGGTGTTCTTTTGCACGGTCTCTAGGTAGCGTTCCTTTTGCAGGGTGACCAAGGCTTCTACGTCCCGTTTCAGTCCGTCCACGTTGCCCACAGCCGTTTTGAGTGACTTCACTTCATTGCCCAAAGACTGAACAGCGTTGGCCTGGCTTTGCAGCTTGGAGTTGATGCCCTGCACTTGTTTGATCACCGAGTCGCTGCTGGCGGCGACTTGCTTGGCGGTTTCAGTGGGAACCTTTTGAACCAGGCTTTCCGATTGCTTGAGCGATGCGTCAATGCGGCCCTCAATTTGTCCTTGAGATTTGGTCAATGCCAATTGTTGGGCCGCCAAATCCTTGACGCTCTGGTTGACGCCCTCCAGGGATTCCATGCCCGTATTGAGCTCGACCACTCGCTTACCCACCGCCAACAGCGTCGCGTCAAGTTGGTTGATGCGGCTGACCATTCGAACACCCATGATGAGGAAGAAGATCAAGGTGATGACCATGACACCCGCGGCTATGGCTAATAAAAGGCGGGCTTTTTTGTGACCCGCTTCGGTCATTTCTTTGAACTCGGCTGTGGTGTGTCTTAAATGGCTGCTGGCAGAGGCGGCCGCCTCTGCCGATTGGGTGGCCAAATCGGCAGAGTCCAGCACCACTTTGGCCAGTGACTGGTATTGCTGGTAGGCGCGTTGGTCAACCGTGATTCCGAGATGCATGCTCTTGTCAGAGGGCGCTGACACAGCCTCAGAAGGTGCGGCCTGAGGTGGCTTGGGGCTGGGCGTGAATGAGGTCTCACTGACAGCCTCGGTCGTTGCGTTGGGCATGCTATCAAGTGTGGGGTCGATTGCGGCTTCAGGGGCCGGTGCCGGTGTTGGGGTGTTGTCGCTCATGATTTTTTTCCTCGCGCTTGGAAGGGGGGCTTCAGTCTTTGAAGTTGTTCGTTCAAAAGTGCATTGCGTGTTCGAAGCTCAGACAAACGGTGATTGATTGGGCTTTCTCGCTCCCACAAATCGGCTTCGCTCAAAACAATGGGTTCCATGGGAGACACTGCAACAGCAGGTTTTTCGTTGAGAGGCTGAGCGGGTTCAGGCAGCACAGGGGCTGCCGTGGGTTGCGTTTTCAGGTTCACCTTGGCACGCGTTTTGGCCGCTGACCGCGCAGGGGGCTTGGTGCTGGTGGGCGTCGCGGTGGCGGTGGACTTGACCGGCTTTTTGATGGAAGCAGGGATTTCTGGCTCTTTGCTGAGGGCTGGCTTTTTGAACTTGTGTTCAGCCACATTCGAGCCTTCTTGCATCTTGACCGAGTGGGGGGCGTCGTGACGGATAACGGTGTTTTTTTTCATCGGTGTCTCCATCGCTTAAAGGGGGGCCTTCAGCTGATCTTGCAGATTTCGCGTGCCACGGACCCAGCTGTTGTTGGGTATTCCGGAACGTTTGGCCGCGTCATAAGCTTGGTTGATCGGGCTGTAAGGGCCGGACACGATCACGAAATGGGCCAGCTTTTCGCCAGGACGGTAGGCCGCGACAATTTGTGCGTCTTTGAGGGCTGGAAATCTGCGTTGAATTTCCTGTACTTTCTCGTAGGTGTTGGCGGTGCCGTGCTGGATCAGAAAACTGTCGGGATCGAGTTGTTTGACCCAGGACTGGGCTTGCAAGGGGGCTTCGGGCGCTTCAGTGGCCAACTCGGCAGGCGTTTTGGCCATGGCTGCGGATGGGCTGCCAGTGGCGGGCGTCGTGCTGGCGATGTCGGTTTTGACAGCCTCACCAGGGCTTTGGGCGGGCGCAGCAGCGGGGAGGGCAGGCACCAATTGCGGGCTTTGCAACTTGGCTGTGGGTATTTTTTGGGGAGAGGGCAGACCAAATGCCTCGGGTTGAATCCACAGCATCATCAAGGTCGAGGCGCTCAGGGCCAATGCAATTCCGATGGCTAATTTGTTGTTTTTGCGTAACCAGGCGGGGGTATTTCTCAAGCTTTGTCCCGAACGGCCTAAGGACTGCAAGATGGAATGGCCCTTTTGATGAAACTTCTGCATTTGGCTTTTCAAGCCGGTTGCAGGGGGCTGGGGACTTGCCGTGACCTCAGAGGAATCGAGGGGCGCAACCAGTGGGAGAGTCACTTCTGGGCGAGATTTGCGCTGTATGCGTTGCAACAGTTGCTGAACCACGTTGAAATTGCCCTCTTGCTGGGCCAAATCGAGTGCGGCTTGGGCTTGTTCTTCGGTCGGGGCCTCAATGTCCCAGCGCAAAATTTTCCGGCCAAAAGCTGACAAGGGGGTTTTGCTGGACTGAGACGACCCTGACATGAGCAAAATAGCGCGGATGTTGGCGCCAGGGAAATTTTGAATCAAACGGGCCAGCAGTTGTATTTCGCTTTCTGGCAGTGTGTGGGCGTCGTGAACGATCCATATTTGAGCCTGATTCACAATCGAAGGCGTTTTCACGGCTTGGTCCAGCGATTGGCTGGCCAATACTTCATTGAACCGGTCCAACAAGGAGTCAATGTTGGCTGGAAAGTAAACCTCGATCCTGTGCTCGGGTGCCAAAAGTTGTAATTTCGCCAGTAATAAATTCGAGTAGTGATCGAGCAAGGCCTCGAAAGGGCAGTAAAGCGCCAAACTGAGCCCTTCGCGGGCGATGGCATTGGCGCAGCCATCGATGCGCATGCGGTCGGCAGCCCGAAAGACAAAAGGGGTCATGGCCGATTTATCCGGTTGGATCTGGATGTTCATGCGGTGGCTCCAGCAGGCTTGATTTTGCTGCCGTCAGGGCTGAACAGCATGTTAGGCGGCACTTTCACTTTGGGTTTGGGCTGCGCGGGGTTCATGGGTGAGGCCGCCTCCAGGCCAAAGACATAGGCAATGACTTGAGCCACAGCGTGGTAAAGGTCTTCGGGTACTTGTTGTTCGACTTCGGTGGTGAAGTAAATGGCGCGAGCCAGTGGGGCCGCTTCAAACAGGTGCACACCGTGCGCCTTGGCCTCTTCCCTGATCAGGGCCGCCATGTGGTCAGATCCTTTGGCCACCATGATGGGGGCCCCATCACCTGTTGGGTCGTATTCGAGGGCAACAGCAAAGTGCTCTGGGTTGGTGATGACCACATCGGCGTCTTTGACCCGCTGCATCATGCGGGAGTTGGCCATTTCGCGCTGGCGTCGGCGAATCTGGGCTTTGACCTCCGGGCTACCTTCCATTTGCTTGTGCTCGTCTTTGACCTCTTGTTTCGTCATGCGCATGCGTTTTCTAAATGCATGTTTTTGGTAAGGCACATCGATCATGGCAATCACAGCCAAGCTCATCGCCACCCACAAAGCCGATTGCGTGATCATGACTCCGGCGGCATTCAGCGCGGGTTCAAGCCCCATTTGACCAATCCGGATCAAGTCGTCCATGTTGGAGATGACGGACCAACACAGGACGGAGGAGACCAAACCGAATTTGAGCAGGGCTTTGCCAAGTTCAACCGCGGCATGTGCCCCGAAAATTCGTTTTAACCCGCTGATCAAACTGAGTTTTGAACTTTTTGGAGCCACTGCATTGAGCGCGAAAAGGTAGCCACCCGTCATGCCGCTTGCCACAATGGCCGCCACAACCGTGAAGATCATGATGGGCATGACCGTGATGAAAGACGACAAGAGTTGGTCGCCAAAGTGAGCAGGCAGCAACAGAGGCTTGTCGATGGTGGTGCGATCAAATACAAAACCATTTGCAAAAACCGTGGCCAATCGGGTCACCAACCATCCGCCTGTCATCAGCAACATCAAAACAGCACCAATGACGATGACGGCTGCCGGCAGATCTGAAGACCTGGCCACTTGACCATCTTGACGCGCTTTGCCCAGTTTCCTGGCCGTTGCGTCTTCGGTTTTATCCTGACCTGATGCCTCAGACATTGGGAACTCCCAAAACGTCGCGCACCACGGCAAAGCCTTGAACCCAGAGCCATTCGATTCGGGTACCGATGCTTCCCATGGAAATGATCAAAATCAAAAATCCGGCAATGATCATGGCCGGAAAACCAACAGCAAAAATATTCAAACTGGGGGCCGCCCGAGTGACCACGCCCAAGCCAATGTTGATAAACAGCAGCGAGACCATGACGGGCAAGGCCAATAAAACCGCACCCAAAAAGACCATTGAGCTCCATTTCAGAACGCGCCCATAAACATCTTGGTTGAGTATGGACGTGCCAATGGGCAGGGAGTTGAAGGATTCGGAGATCAGGCCCAGCAAAATGGCGTGGCCACCAAAACCAACAAAAATAAGCGTTGACATCACGATCAACAACTGGGAAATGACCGGGACGTTACCCATGTTGGGATCCACCATGCTGGCCATGGACAATCCCATAGCGGCTGCAATGCTTTGGCCCCCAACCACCATGGCGGCCACCACCACTTGCAAGATGAGCCCCATGACCGCACCGATCATGATTTGGTTGAACACCTCCACCAGCCCGGAGGCCGTGGACGGGTCAATGACTGGCCAAGTGTGCAATGGGTAAATCAGCCAGGCCATGACCAGCGCCATCAAGATGCGCAGCCGCAGGTTGAAGGCAGTGAGAGAAAAAATGGGGGCCGTGACCATCAAGGCCGAGACGCGCAGCATGGGCCACAAAAAGGTATAAAACCTTTCTACGATGTCGGCTGCGAGGAGGTTCATGGTCGTACGGGTCCGTGTTCAGGAGAACAGGGTGGGAATGCGCTGAAAAATACTGCGCGTGAAATCGATCAGTGTGACCAGTTGCCAACTGCCGAAAGCCAGCAACGCCAAAGCCATGGCCATCAGTTTGGGAATAAAACTGAGCGTGGATTCGTTGATGGAGGTGGCGGCCTGAACAATACCGATGATCAAACCGACGGCCAACGCCACGACAAGCAGCGGTGCGCAAACCAGCATGGTGGTCCACAAGGCTTGTCTTCCCAAATCAATGACCATGGAGGTGTCCATTGTTTTTCTCCTTTAGGGCATGGCAAAGCTGGCGGCCAATGAGCCCATGATCAGGCTCCAGCCATCGACCAGCACAAACAACATCAGTTTGAAGGGCATCGAGATCATCATGGGCGAGAGCATCATCATGCCCATGGACATCAACACACTGGCCACGATCAGGTCAATCACAAGAAACGGGATGTAGATCAAAAAGCCGATCGTGAAAGCGCTTTTCAGTTCAGAAGTCAGGAAGGCCGGCACCAGGGTCATGAAGGGCACATCTTGCGAACTGGCGACGCCTTTGTTGCGGGCAATTTCCATGAACATGGCGATGTCATCCTCGCGTGTTTGCAAAAGCATGAACGCGCGAATCGGTTTTTCGGCTGCCGCCAAGGCTTTGTCAAACGACAGGCCTTGGTTCATATAGGGCAGCAGGGCGTTTTGGTAAACCTCGGTCAGAACCGGGGACATGACAAACAGCGTGAGGAACAAGGACAAACCAACAATGACCAAGTTGGGGGGGGTTTGGCCCGTGCCCAAAGCCTGGCGCAAGATGGACATGACAATGACGATGCGCACAAAGGCGGTCATCATGAGCAACAGTGAGGGCAGCACCGAGAGCGTGGTCATCAAGGCCAGCAACTGCAGCGTGATGCTGTATTGCGTACCCTTGCCCGTGTTGGTGCTGGTGATGGCCGGCATGTCCGGTGCGGCTTGCGCCAACAAAGGCAGCAGGCTCAGCAGAACCGTCAAAATGAATCCGATTGTGAAAGAACGCTTCATGGTCTTAACTGCTTATTGAGCGTTGAGGGGCGCTGTGGTGTCCGACGAAAGAGACGCTTTGGCTTGCAAGGGCACGCCCAAGGATTCTGGCCAGGGTGACAGAACGGTGATGTTTTGCACGCTCACGCCCACCAAAATTTCGCGTTCGTCGACGCGGATCAGCATGATTTTTTGACGGGTACCTACAGACAGTGTTTCCAGTGTCTGCATGCGCTGCGTGCTCTTGCGAAGCAGTGAAGAGCCGTTTTGCAGTCGCCGCAAAGTCCAAAGCAGGGCCAGCAGCGAGCCAATGACAAAAATGAAGCTGAACAGGTATTGCATCCAGTCCCCCATGGTCCATACCGTGTTCATGCTTAATCCAGTCTGTTTTAGAGGTTGTCGAGTCGTTCAGACGCGGGCACCACACGGGTCAGACGGATGCCGTAGCGGTCATTCACCAAAACCACTTCGCCCTGAGCCACCACCGTGTTGTTCACCAGCAAATTGAGGGGTTCGCCCGCAATGCGGTCAAGTTCGACCACGCTGCCCTGGGTCAAGCGCATCAAGTCGCGAATCTTGATCACGGCGCGCCCGACTTCGATGGACAGGGTCACGGGGATGTTTTGTAAAACATCGGAATGAATTTGGCCTTTTTCACCAGTGGTCTGGCTGGATTCGTCGGCGGTGGTCATATCGCTCATAAGCGCTCCTGAATTTTGGGGTGTCAAGCTTGAGGGTTGGGGCTGATGGCTTGGACGATCTTGACCGCCACTTGGCTGCCCATGGCCCCAATTTCAACGTCGTAAACGGGCATGTCCTCAATGAGGGCTCTGGCCGATTCAGATTTTTTAAAGGGCAAAACATCACCGGGTTGCATGTTTTGAAGTTGCTGGAGTGACAAGCTCAGTTTGCCCAGCAGCACCTGTATTTCCAGTGCTGAATCGCGCACGGCGTCTTCCAGTTGGGCATGCCAAACTTTGTCGGAGGCTTCATTGCCATCGCCAGTTTGAACCCGGCTGCGCAACAAATCGCGCACGGGTTTCAGGGCCACGTAGGGAATCACCATGTCAATGAAGCCTTTGCCCTGGGCTGTGGCCTCAGATTCAAAACGACTGAGCACCACGAGGTCATTTTCGTCCGCAATTTGTGCAAACTGAGGGTTGATTTCGGAACTGACATGTTCAAAATCGATGGCCGTCACTGGTCCCCAAGCCTCTTTGAAGGACCTGAAAAACACCTGCAAGATGATTTTGATGATGCGTGACTCGGTCGGTGTGAACAGACGCCCCGGGGGGAGTTGGCCCACGCCCCTGCCAAAACCGCCAAAAAAACTGTCAAGTGAACTGAACACCACCGTGGGTTCAATTACCACCATGGCATAGCCACGCAATGGGGCCATGCGGATGACGTTAACGGAAAGCGGGGCCTTCAGGTCTTTGACATAGTCGCCAAAACGAACAATCTGGGCCCGACTGGGGTTGATCCTGGGGCTGGTGCGCAAGACCTCCAACATGCCCAATCTGAACAAACGAATGAAGCGTTCGTTGATCATGTCGAGCGAGGAAACGTTCACGCCCAGGCTGCTGTCTTCGGCGGCCAAGTCGTGTTTGCGCACGGGGGCATCTAAGTTGTAGCCCGTATCGATGTCCAGGCTGCCATCGTTCAGACTGGCCGACAGAGCGGCCAGTTCATCTGGGGACAGCAGGGGTTGGTTTTCAGCCATGGTGGAGGTTCGTTGAATAAATGAGCGGAATTACTGCACCACAAAACTGGTGAAGTACACCTCTTCGATGCCACCAAAATCTTCGTATTTTTGTAATACGCTGTTCATCGCTTCGCGGATCTTGGCGGCCAGTTCCGTACGGAACTCGGGCTTGGCCAAGTCGGCCTCGGTCATCTGGCGCATCACATCAAGTGCCACGGAGCGCAAGGCAAACTCATGCTTTTTGGCATTTTTAAAGACCCGTTCGTCGTAGTGGGTCATGATGGCCAGGTTCAGCTGAATGACCTTGCGGGTGTTGGTCAGGTTGGACACCAAGGGCTTTTCCAGTTCCATGTAGCTGTTTTCAAATCTTTGCAGCTCAGGGGACTCTTTGGCCACCTTTTGCGGAGTCGTGTCGACAGCGCCTGCTTTGCCGTCTGTGGCACTTTTCTCCATGTCTTTAAGTGCTTGCTCAGCTGCGGCCGTATCTTTTTTATCAAAAAACCCCGTGACAAACATCGTGCCGACGGCGGTGCCGACCAGCAACAAAATGGCCACCAAGGCAATCACGATAATTTTGATCAGAGGTGATTTCTTTTTGCCTTCTACTTCGATTTCTTCGTCTGCCATCATGACTCCTTATGGATTGAGCATCAAACCAGTACATCCCAACCATCTTTTCCCATTTTCGTTCGTGGGATGTTGATTTGTTGTGTTTCTGGAGATTTTGACTCTTTTGAATCAGAATTTGCCATTTTGCGGGTTTGACTGGGTGTCGAATCTCCGCCACGTTGTTGGGTTTGACCATCGCCTACCAGCATTGAAGCAACATTCATGCCCATTTGTCCCAGTGAGTCTTTGAGTTTGGACAATCCGTCCTGAAGCAGTTCACGCGTTAAGGCTTGAGGGGCTGTAAAAAGTGCGTCCAATTCGCCACTCCGCATCCTGATTTCCACTTCAATGTGGCCCAGGGTGGCGGGACGCAGCATGAGTTTCAGGTGCCATTGCCCTTTTTCTATGGCCGAAAGAATGCGCTGTCCAACGGCTTGGCCCATTTTTTCCGACAAATTTTCAATATCTTCACTGCGTTGTGTGGCACTGGTGTCGTCCGCTGATGGCGAGGTGTTTTGTGCCTCTTGCCGTGCGGTTGTGGCCAAGTCTGTGCGTTGCCCAGTGTGGCCCGCCGTGTGGCCGGACATATGTGGGGCACCCTCACCTGGTAGAGCGATGGTGCTGCCCTCGGTGGTGATGGCTCCCGCGTTTTCCAGTTCAAATGGGTTTGCCAATGACAGGGTCATGGCGAGTTTTTTCAACAAATCATCGCTGGCAAGTTCAGATAAATCCAACTCGCTTGTGACCACGTTGGTCTTAGTACTCGGCGATTCCTTGGTTTGATGGTTCACCAAGCTCTTGCCTTGCATCCAAAGGGCAGCGGGCGGGGGCGAACGCATGAAGTTGATTTGGAGATCGTTGGATTCTGTGGTGGGATCCGTTTTGGGCGTGTTGGTGTGTGGCTTTTCTGTTTGCTGAGCCAGTGCCCAAAGCGCAGCGCTGGTCAATAGGCCGCCGTTTGAGAGCGCATCGGACCTGCTGGCCACAGAGTTAGCGCTTGGATCAACGCCAGTTTGCTGCTTTGGGTTGAGCGCTATTTGGACAGGGTTTGGGATGTGTTCGGCGACTGCGTTTTCAATGTCTGAAGGGAGGCCGTTCTCTTCACTGTTCGCAAGGCCAGTATCGCCACCCGTTTCAAAGTCGCTTGTGCTGTTTATTGGGACGCCGTTCGCAATTTCACTCGCAATCCCCGTCGTCATGCCATTTGCAACCCCCTTGGTCGATTCACCATTGAAGGAGGCTGTAACCAACTGTGTAATTAAGGAATCATTTTCGGTGCTTTTAGCAGCGGCGGCGGTAACGTCGTCTGCCAAAGCAGGAATTATTGTCAGGTTTTGCCCTGAGACCGCAAGTGACTGAGCGGTGGCGGTGGCTTGGAGAGGGCTGCCCATGAGCCATTGAACTGCGGTTTCGTCCAAGCCCTGTGACCGAGCAAATGCTTCCAGACTTTCCTCATTTGGGGCAGTAGTTTCCGGTGTGATGGCATTCAGGTGGGGTCCCAGGATCACTGTTTTTAAAAAATCATGACCTTCTAGGTTCAAAGAAGGGGTCCACGCTTGCGTTTGGACGGCAAATTCTTGCCCGTTCTCGAATTCGTTTAATGCCTCGTCAGTCGTCAAATGGTGGTGGGCCATTTTTTCATTTAACTGTTGTGTTTCCAGAATATTCGCCATCAGTTGCCCGAATTCAAAACCATCAGATTTTGTTTCTCTGTCTGATTTGAGGTCTAAAGAATCATTTTTCGTGATGATTTCTGCACGGTTGGCGCTGTCAATCAATGTAATGGTCATGGGCGTTAGGTCTTGTAAGTGGTTCTGACAGGATCAAATCTCTCCAAAATCGCCGGTTATTTGTTGCCGATGAATCTGGGGATGACCTGTTAGAGCAATTTACGCACCAACTTTCGGGGCGTTGTCACCGTACCGTCGAATTAGTGACAGTTAGATTGGCATGGGCTTTGCTTAAAGTGTTGAAACTTTTGCACCCAGACACTTTGTCCACCCCAATTAAGCCCCCAGTAACATGAGCACCTTGACCCTGTCCGCGATTCGACAGAACTTTGCCCGCTTCGATATGGCGGGCTTGGGTTTACCCGCCCTGGTTTTGTTGATCATGGCCATGTTGGTGGTTCCGCTTCCACCCCTGCTGCTGGACATTTTGTTCACCTTCAACATCATGATCGGCTTGGTGGTCATCATGATCGCCATCGGCACGCGTAAGCCTTTGGAGTTTTCATCATTTCCCTCAGTCTTGTTGTTTGCCACGATGCTGCGTTTGGCCTTGAACGTGGCCTCGACTCGGGTGGTGCTGGTGAACGGTCACGAGGGACCCGAGGCCGCAGGCAAAGTGATTGCGGCATTTGGCGAGTTCGTGATCGGTGGCAACTATGTGGTGGGTTTCATCATCTTCATTATCTTGATGATCGTGAACTTTTTTGTGGTCACCAAAGGCGCGGGACGGGTCTCTGAAGTCAATGCACGCTTTACTTTGGATGCAATGCCAGGCAAGCAAATGTCGATTGATGCCGATCTGAATGCAGGGGTGATCGATCAGGAAACCGCCAAAAAGCGTCGTGAAGAGTTAGCGCAAGAATCGGATTTCTTCGGCTCCATGGACGGTGCCTCTAAGTTTGTGAGTGGCGATGCCATCGCGGGTTTGTTGATTTTGATCATCAACATCGTCGGTGGCTTGGCCATCGGTATCGGCCAGCACAATTTGCCCGTGGGGGACGCCACCCGCATTTATGTGTTGCTGACCATTGGCGACGGTTTGGTGGCCCAGATCCCCTCATTGTTCTTGTCTTTGGCCACGGCCATCATCGTGACCCGTGTGACCACCTCGGAGTCGATGACCGAGCAGGCAACATCTCAGTTGTCGAATGTACCTGCTTTGTTCATTGCCGCTGGCATTTTGACCATTTTGGGCTTGGTACCCGGCATGCCGCATTTGGTGTTTTTGACCCTTGCGGCAGCAACCGCCGGGGTCGCTTTCATGGTCTTGCGCAAACAGATGCAGCAAGAACAAAGCATGATCCAACCCGCTTTGCCTTCCACAGAAGCCCCCAAGGAGCTGGATTGGGACGACGTGGAGCAGGTGGATTTGATCGGTCTCGAAATTGGCTATGGCCTGATTCCGCTGGTTAACGTGGAGTCCGGGGGGCAATTGATGACCCGTGTCAAAGGGGTTCGCAAAAAACTCTCCGCTGAATTGGGATTCTTGGTTCAGCCTGTGCGAATTCGCGATGCCCTGAATCTGGAGCCGGATGCGTATCACATCGTTTTGAATGGTGTGGTGCGTGGCCGTGGTGAAGTCAAGGTGGGCCGTGAATTGGCAATCAACCCCGGTAAAGTCTATGGCAAGGTGGAAGGTCAGGCCATCAAAGAGCCCGCCTTTGGCCTGGATGCCGTGTGGATTGAGCCCGCTTTGCGCGACCAGGCCAGGGCTTTGGGCTACACCGTGGTGGACCCTAGCACCGCCATCGCCACCCATATGAACAAAGTCCTGCGCGACAACGCCTCGGAGATGTTGAGTCACGACGAAGCCCAAAAGTTGCTGGATAAATTGGCCGTGAAGTCCCCCAAATTGGTGGAAGAACTGGTGCCAGGCAAGTTGTCCCTGGGCGTGGTGACCCGGACTTTGCAAAATCTGCTGCAAGAGTCGGTGCCCATCCGTGACATGCGCACCGTGGTGGAGGCCTTGACCGAGGTCAGCGGTCGTACCCAGGACCCCGATCAGTTGACGCAATTGGTAAGACCCAAATTGGGTCGGATGATTGTTCAGAGCTTGATTGAAAACCGGGACACCTTGTCTGTCTTGACGCTGGACCCCCAGTTAGAGCAATTGCTGCACAACGTGCTGCAGCAAAACACCAATTCTGCCGGCATGGTGTTGGAGCCAGGTTTGGCAGAGAGCTTATTTGCCGCCTTGCGTGAAAGCGCACGGGCGACCGAGGAGCAGGGTTTGCCTGCCGTGTTGGTGGTGTCTCCGGCCATTCGTCCCTGGATGTCTCGGGCGGTGCGCTACCGAGTGAACGACCTCACGGTGTTGTCTTACAGCGAAATTCCGGACGATCAGGCGGTCAAGGTGATCAACACCGTGCAAGCCGATCCTCGCAACAACCCTTCAACTGCTTCTGTTACCAAGGCCTGATAAATCATGGAACTCAAACGCATCATCGCCCGCGACAGCCGATCAGCCAATGAAAAGGCGATTCAGTTATATGGTCCTGAGGTTTTAATCATCTCGAGCCAAAGAGTGGACCAACAGACCGAATTGATTGTGGCTGTTGATGTGCCCAGTGAGCCTTTGGCTTTTGCCGTACCGGAGAAATTCAACGTTTCCGCCCAAGAGGTCGAGTCATCTGGCAAGGCGTCTGAGTTCAAGCCAGATGCGCCCAAATTTTCGGCATTTTCCAAAGTCTTTGAAAATGTTCAGCTGACCCCGCCTTTGGCAAGTTTGGAAGTGCCCGAACAGGAACCCCTTGCAAAAGCCCCTGTAGCGATGAATCCGGGCCAAGCAAACGCCAACGTTGAGCACTACGAGCAACAACGAAACCTGGAAATTGTGAACATGCTGCGCCAGGAAATGTCGGCCTTGCGCCAAGAGTTTGCGCTCTCCCGACAAATGCAGCCCTGGCGGCAAACACTGGGGCTTTCGGCCGATATCGATCGTTTGACCCTGGCAATGCAAGAGGTCGGCATCCCCGTGGGGCTTCGGACTTTGCTGACCGACAGTATTCGCGATTTGGAGAGTCTGGATGCAGCTTGGCCCGTGATCGAGCGTTTATTGGCCGAGGCCATTCAGCGTCCTGCGCTGCCCGTTCCCGATTCAGGGGTGCATGCTTTGTGCGGTCCCTCAGGTGCTGGTAAAACCTCTATGCTGGGCCGCTTGGCTTTCGCCGCAGCGCAGGTCCACGGGGCCGAAAAACAGGTCATGATCAGCTTTGGTGCTCAGCGGCCTGGGGCTTGGGCTCAAATTCAATTGTTGGCCTCGCAGGCAGGTGCCGCGTGTTTCAGGGCGGCCGATGTGGCCATGTTGCAGACCTTGTTGGACGACTTGCACGGTAAAACCGTCTGGATCGACACCCCGGGGACCGATTTCACTGCGCAGGCAAAACAGCTCATTCAGGTGCATTCTGGTTTGCATGTGCATTCAGTTTTGCCAGTTGATGCTACAGTGACAAATGTGCAAAAAATTCTACAAAATCCCGAAATTCGTTGGTCATCCTTGATGCTGACAAAATTGGACGAGGCAGCCTATCCTTGGCCCTTGATCAAGGGGCTTTGCGATCAATCCTTGGCGGTTTCCTGCATGGCCAACGACAGCCAGATGACGGTTGCCCCTCTGTCTTTTGATGCACAACGCCTGGTCTCATTGGCATTGGCCCCTTTGCTCAGCTTGCTTCCCGAGGTCAAGCCTTTGGCTGTGACTGAGCCCATCAAAAAGCCTCTGCGAAAGCCCCGGGTGAAAAAATCTGAACCTATGCCAGTCGAAATCCTAACGCCCACCCGTTCGGTCAAGTCCCGCAGGGTCACTGACCGATCGTCTGCCAAGGCTGTTCATGGATAAACATCATTTTCCTCAAGTCATTGGCGTGGCCAGCGGCAAGGGCGGGGCGGGTAAAACAACCGTGTCCATCAATTTGGCCGTGGCTTTGGCGATGCGGGGCCACAAGGTCATGTTGCTCGATGCCGACTTGGGGATGGCCAATGCTCAAATTGCTTTGGGTGCCCATGCTCCTTTCAACATCAGCCATGTGCTGAACGGCTCAAAAACACTGCAAGAGGTCTTGATCACTACAACTCAAGGGGTGCGACTGGTGCCGGGGGCTTCGGGATTGCGAGATATTGCCGCTTTGGATGCAGCCCAAATTGCCACCATGATCCATGCCTTTGATGCACTGGAAGAGCCCGTGGATTACCTGGTCGTCGATGTCGCCGCTGGCATTGCACCGGCTGTTTTGGAGTTCATGGCCGCTTGCCAGCGCAGATTTGTGGTGGTCTGTGACCAACCCTCCTCGATTGCCGATGCCTATGGTTTGATCAAAGTGATGTCGACCGAGCAGTCCCTTGACGAGATTTACTTGATCCCCAACATGGTCGGCAACGCCCAAGAGGGCCGTCAGTTGTACCGGCGTCTTAATGATGTCTGCACCCGGTTCTTGGGCATTTCCATTCGGTATCTGCACACCATCGAGGCCGATGAACTGGTGCTGCAGGCTTTGCGCAAATACCAGTCGGTGTTGGATTACGCGCCGGGCAGTGCCGCCGCTCGAGATTTCAGGGGCTTGGCCGAAGCGCTTGATCAGTTGCCACCGATTCAGTCGGCTTCGGGTCGGATGCAATTTTTTATGGAGCGCATGCTCCATGTGCCTGCTCAAAGGTGATGCTCATGAACAGCAACGTTTCACTTTACGAACAGGTCGGGAACCGACACGAGTCACTGATCTTGGCGCACATGCCCATGGTCAAACGTGTGGCGGTTCACCTGAAGGCCCGACTTCCGCCATTTATGGAGTTGGATGAACTGGTGCAGGTGGGCATGGTGGGCTTGATCGAAGCGGCCCGTGCTTTTGATCCGACCAAGGGTTTCGAGTTTGAGCATTTTGCCCTCAGTCGTGTGCGTGGCTCCATTCTTGATGAAATTAGAAGGCAGTCCTTTTTGCCTCGTTCTGCCGTGGCTTTTAATAAAAATGAAAACGAAGCCATGCATGTGATGGCGGCTGAGTTGGGCCGGGCCCCCACCCAAGTCGAAATGGCCCAGTACATGGGCAAAGAAATTGAAGAGTTTCACAAAGAACGTGGGCAAGCCAAGCGCTTTGAGACGTTTTCCATGGAGGTGGTCAACGACGAAGTCATGAGCATGCCAGGGGACAGCGCCATGCAGCCTGAGGTGATGGTTGAGGAGGCTGAGTTCATGGAGGCGGTTGTGCAAGCCATTGACGAATTGCCTGAACGTGAAAAAATGGTGATGTCACTTTATTACGTTGAAGAGCTTAATTTGAAGGAAATTGGCGAGGTGCTGGGGGTGAGCGAATCCAGGGTGAGTCAAATTCTTTCCACGGTTGTGAAGAAATTGCGTCAAAATCTGCAAATCTCTTAATAACGGTTAATACATCAATGTTCAGTATCTTTAGTCGAAATAATCCGGCTGATGAAATGAAACGAGCAGTGGCCGCCTTTGAAAAGGTGGCTTCTCTTGAGTCGGATAGTCGGGATGCACGCAGCCTGCGAATGCGCATGGGCATGCTGTGTCGTGCCCATTTGGACAAGACTTTTATTGCGGGAGCCGAGCAAACGGCGTCTTGGCAAGAATTGGCGAGTTTGGCAATTTCATCTGGAAAACCCGCCCCAGAGGTGCCTGTTGCCTCGAAATTTCAAAAAATTCGCGCCGGAGAATCCGACATTTACACCTATCTGCCCGAAGAGTACGTGAACGAAGCCTTCGGCATAGGCGCCCGTTACCAGCGGGCTGAATTGTCAGCCCAAAAGGCGATTGAGGCCATGCAGGCCTTGGCCAATCAAATAAGTTATTACGAGTTGCGCTTGCCTGAGCCTTTTCAAGCTTTGGGTTTTCTGCGTGATGAGTTGGCTGCAGAGGGTTCAGCAGAAGGTGACTCGAATGGTGAGTCAGAGGGTTCTGGTACCGGAACGCCGGGAAACACGAACCCTTCTGCCTAAAGATGCCCGTATGGACGCCTTGGTCAACGCCCTGATTGCCATCGGCTTGTTGCTGATACTGGTGTTGATCATCTATTTGATAGACAGAGTCAATCAAATCGAAAAAGAAACCCGCAAGGTGATGACCACCTTGTCTGAAAAATCGACCCGATCCACGGCCCCTTTCATGGGCCTTTCTTCCAGAAAACTCTGGGACACGATGATCGGAAGGGGCAACGAAGGCCTGGATGATCAGACCCTTGCGGAGCTGAGAAATCAATACCAGGTTGTCTTGTCCAAGCACATTGAAGCCCTCTACCAAGAGGGTTTCAAAGATGGTCAGCGCGGCATGTCGGGTGAACCGCTCAATACCAAGGTGGTGACCACCTCCAAGGGGCAGGTCGAGTCTTGGATACCCTCTGCCCAGGCCAATGCCTTGTACCAATGTGGCTTGAGTGCTTCTCAGACACCCGAGACCCAATGGGAGCCGCTTCGTGCCTCCATGGATGAAGCCGGCCTGTTTTTATTCAGCAAGACCCAGTTGGAAGTCGGCGGCCCCTTATCGGACTGGTTAATGCCCAAAGTGGCCCCTGTTGATGAGGCCCAAAAAGCATTGGGCACAGGGAATTCGGCCAGCAATCTTGCGACTGGCGTCGCCGTGGCATCCGGCGCATCCAAAGCCAATCTCTGAAGGGACATACGCGGGATACCAAAAAGTAACGCCAGTCGGCTCAAGTTTTAGCGGGGCCTGCCGATTCCTCTAATACTCAAGCAGTCAAGGGGTCTCATCCATGCGTTCGTATTCAAAATTCGCTGAAAGCTATGGTTCTGTTCAGGTCGTCACGGGGGTTGCCACCGCTGACAACATTCAGTTGATTCAGATGTTGTTTGACGGGCTGATTGAAAGCCTTGCGTCCGCGAGGGGCCATATCCAGAACAAATCCATCGAAGACAAGTCCAAGGCCTTGTCCCGTGCTGGCCGCATCGTGGTGGGTTTGCAGGGCGCGTTGGATTTTGAGCGAGGTGGCGAATTGGCTCAAAACCTGAATGAGCTTTATTCGTACGTCACTCGCCGTCTCTTCCATATCAATGCACACAATGATTTGGTGGCGCTGGAAGAGGTGAAAAGCTTGATCGTTGATATTTCTCAAGCTTGGCAAACATTGCCCAGCTTGTTGACCGACACCAGCCGTAAGACCCATTATTCAAACTGAGCAGCGTTGGTAGGGTGGTCTGCCCGACAGGGATCGAACCTGTGACCCACAGCTTAGAAGGCTGTTGCTCTATCCAACTGAGCTACGGGCAGATACCGGAAACAGAAAAGGCCCCAACGGGCCTTTTTTAATTGAAACGTTGAAAACAACATTTAGTCTTGAATAATTTCCCGTTGCGATACAGGGAAATGGTCGGAGCGGCGGGATTCGAACTCGCGACCCTCTGCTCCCAAAGCAGATGCGCTACCAGGCTGCGCTACGCTCCGACAGACGATATTCTAACGCTCAAATGGGCCCGTTCTGGGGTGTTTGGCCAAAAAAGTCTTGTGCCTCAGCGTTTCTTGTACTGATCCGAACCAAACAGTGTCTGGTGGGCTTTGGGGTCGGTCAGGGGCTTTCTTGCATCGGCCAAGACGAGCACCGCCTTTTGGACGGCCGGACGTTGACCGATCCGGTCAAACCAGGCTTTCAGGTGGGGGTAGTCCGTCCAGTCAATGCCCTGGTTTTGCCAGCTGCGCAGCCAGGGGAAGATGGCCATGTCGGCGATGGAGTATTCGCCGCCCGCAATCCATTGCTTGGACTTGAGTTGCTGGTCCAGTACGCCATAAAGCCGTTTGGCCTCGTTGGTGTAACGGTTCACGGCGTAGTCAATTTTTTCGGGGGCATAAATTCTGAAATGGTGGGCTTGGCCCAGCATGGGTCCCAGGCCGCCCATCTGGAACATGAGCCATTGCAAAACATCGTATTTGGCCCGGTCGGTGGCGGGCAGAAAACGCCCAGTTTTGGCCGCAAGGTAAAGCATGATGGCGCCCGACTCGAACAGCGCAATGGGTTTCCCCTCTGGGCCATCGGCGTCGACCAAGGCTGGAATCTTGTTGTTTGGGCTGATTTTCAGAAATTTCGGCTTGAACTGCTCACCTTTGCCGATATCGACCGCATGGACCTTGTAGGGCAGGCCGAGTTCTTCCAGCAGGATGTGAATTTTGTGGCCATTCGGTGTGGGCCATGTGTAGAGGTCAATCATGGGAGCTGTCTCAATGGGGGTAACAAAGGGAGTGATCATCCCAAAAAAACGGCCTGCGTGTGCAGGCCGTAGGCTAGGCGGGTTAAAAAGATCAGCCGCCGCGCGTGATGGGCATGTTCAAATCTCCGGGAATCACCAATTGGCGAGCCAATTCCAGTTTGGCCAGCGAGTTGCGATGCACTTCGTCCGGTCCGTCGGCCAAGCGCAAGGTGCGTTGGGCGGCATACGCATAGGCCAGCGGGAAGTCTTGTGAGACACCGCCGCCGCCGTGGGCCTGAATGGCCCAATCGATGATCTGGCAGGCCATGTTGGGGGCCACGATTTTGATCATTGCAATCTCGGCTTTGGCGATTTTGTTCCCCACGGTGTCCATCATGTAGGCGGCTTTGAGGGTGAGCAGTCGGGCTTGCTCAATCATGCAACGGGCCTCGGCAATACGCTCTTGCCAGACGGTTTGACGTGACACTTCGCGGCCGAAAGCGATCCGAGTATTCAACCTGTGGCACATCAACTCGAGCGCACGTTCGGCAATGCCGATAGACCGCATGCAGTGGTGAATACGGCCAGGGCCTAAGCGTCCCTGAGCAATTTCAAAGCCACGGCCTTCACCCAACAAGATGTTTTCTGCGGGCACGCGCACGTTTTTGAGGACGACTTCCATGTGCCCATGCGGTGCATCGTCGTAGCCAAAGACGGACAGCGCGCGCACGACCGTGATCCCGGGGGTGTTGGCAGGCACCACAATCATGGATTGTTGTTGGTGGCGACCCGCTTCAGGGTCGGTTTTGCCCATCACGATGTAGACCGCACAGCGAGGGTCACCGGCACCCGATGACCACCATTTGCGGCCATTGATGACGTAGTCGTTACCGTCACGGCGGATCTCGCATTCGATGTTGGTGGCATCGGAAGAGGCCACATCGGGTTCGGTCATGAGAAAGGCCGAGCGGATTTCGCTGCGCAGAAGCGGTTCGAGCCACTGGTCTTTCAGTGCTTCGCTGGCGTAACGTTCCAGGGTTTCCATGTTGCCGGTGTCGGGTGCAGAGCAGTTGAACACTTCGGCCGCAAACGGCACCCTGCCCATGATCTCGCACATGGGCGCGTATTCAAGGTTGGATAAACCTTGTGGCGCACGCTTAGATTTGGGGAGAAACAGGTTCCAAAGCCCGGCAGCTCGGGCTTTGGGTTTCAGCTCTTCAACGATTTTGGTTGGAATCCAGGCGTTGCCCTTGGCACGGTTTTCGGCAATTTCTTCAAAGAACCGCGCTTCATTGGGGTAAACGTGCTCGTCCATGAAGGCCAGCAAGCGGGCCTGCATCTCTTTGACCTTGGGGGTGTATTCAAAATCCATGGTCTATCTCCTTGATTCTTTGTAAAAGGGCGTTGCTAAATAATCAGGCTTTGCAAGCAAAGCCCCAAGCCAACTCGGCCATGGGTCGTGCGCCAGACCCGGAGGCCTTGGCTTGGTCACTGGATGCCGTGCCGTCTTCGACGCGCTTGGCAATGCCCTGCAAGATGGCCGCAATGCGGAACATGTTGTAGGCGAGGTAGAAGTTCCAGTCTTTGGCCAAAATTTCGGGCGTGGTGAAGCCGGTCCGATCGCAATAGCGACGGATGTAGGCGGCTTCTGACGGAATGCCCAGTGCCGGTAAATCCAGGCCCCCAATGCCTCGGAAGGTGCCGGGGCTGATGTGCCAGGCCATGCAGTGGTAGCTGAAATCGGCCAGTGGGTGGCCCAGAGTGGACAGTTCCCAGTCAAGCACGGCCAGCACGCGGGCTTCGGTAGGATGGAACATCAGGTTATCAAGTCGGTAGTCGCCATGCACGATGCTGACCAGCGTGTCATCTTTGGCGCTGGCTGGAATGTGTGCAGGCAACCAAGCCATTAACTGGTCCATTTCTGGAATCGGCTGGGTCACTGAGGCTTGGTATTGTTTGCTCCAGCGACCGATTTGACGTTCGATGTAGTTGCCCGGTTTGCCGTAACTGCCCAGTCCACGTTCGGCGTAGTTGACCTTGTGCAAAGCCGCCAGAACGCGGTTCATTTCGTCGTAAATGGCAGCACGGTCTGCCGGGTTCATGCCGGGCAGCGATTGGTCCCACAGCACGCGGCCTTGGACAAACTCCATGACATAAAAAGCCCGTCCGATGATGGATTCATCGTCGCACAGCACATGCATCTCGGCCACAGGCACATCGGTCCCTTGGAGCCCCGTCATGACCGCAAACTCTCGCTCAATGGCGTGGGCTGAGGGCAGCAGTTTGGCAACCGGGCCAGGCTTGGCCCGCATCACGTATTGACGCGATGGCGTGATGAGTTTGTAGGTGGGATTGGATTGACCGCCTTTGAACATTTCAACGCTCAAAGGTCCTGAAAAGCCATGCAAATGTACTTTTAGCCAGTTTTCGAGGGCTTCGATGTCGAAAATGTGGGTGCCCGTGACAGGGCGGGTTCCCATGAAATGGTCAAAATCGCTCATGGGTTCACCGTGTTGCGTAAATGCCCGCTGACATCAGCGGGTGGAGGTCTGACGCAGAAGCAATCAATGGTCTGCGTTCACGATGAGCAGCAGGGCATCCCGGTCCAGCACCACCAGTCCACCAGGTTCGATGCGAATGATTTGCTCGCGCTCCATTTGCTTGAGCTCTTGGTTGACCCGTTGCCGTGATGCACCCAACAATTGGGCCAGTTCTTCTTGCGCCAGTTGCAAGCTGATGCGAATCGCCTTGGCGTCGGACAAACTGGGTACACCATAACTGCGTAGCAAGTGGTTGAGTTGCTTGGCCAGTCGGGCACGCAAGGGCAGGGTGTTCAGGTCTTCCACCAAACCATAAAGTTGCCGAATTCGGCGTGCTTGGAGGCGCAGCATGGCTTCGGAAAATTCGACATGTTGCGACAGGATTTTTTTGAAATCCGATTTGGCGACGTTCAAGGTGGTGGTTTCGCCGTGTGCATAACAGTCGTGTGTGCGGCGGTCTCCGTCGAAGATCGATACGTCCCCAAACCAGATGCCCGGTTCCACGTAGGTCAATGTGATTTGCTTGCCTGACACCGATGTTGAACTGACTCGCACGGCTCCCTTGGCACAGGCGATCCATTGTTCTGGCGGATCTCCCCGTGCAGCGAGCATGTCGCCATCCTTGTGGCGTTTGACGTAAGCGCATCGAAGTATGTCGTGACGAAGTGAAGGTGAAAGTGTGGAGAACCAACGCCCCGCGTTGATGGCTTCTCTTTCCTCCATTGTCAGAATCGGTTCATCCATGAGCTGTCCTATGAGTGACTGGGAATCGGATTTTTGTCGCCTGGGGGACCAGTTGACTTATTTGTAATCGGGTTTTTGTTTGCTTAAAAATGCGCTGATGCCAATGCCTGCATTCGGATGGTGCAAGTTCTTGACAAAGTGATTGCGCTCGCGGGCCAGTTGGGCGTTAAGGCTGCTGGCATCTGCATCGGACAACAACTCCTTGATACTGGTCAAGGCGTTGGGCGCTCGGGCATTGAGTTGTGCACACAAGGTCAGCGCTTGCTGCATGGCTTGCCCTTCATCGGTTAATCGATTGACCACGCCGAGTTGATGCAGGCGTTCGGCGCTGATGCGTTCACCACACATCAGCAGTTCAGTGGCCAGTTGACGCGGCACCGAACGCGACAAGCTCCAGCTGCCACCGCCATCAGGGGAAAGTGCGATGCCGCTGTAGGCCATGACGAAAACGCTGTTGCGTGCGGCCACGATCATGTCGCATGACAATGCCAGCGAAAAACCGGCACCAGCAGCAGGCCCTTCAATGGCGGCAATGACTGGTTTGGGGAAGGTTCGGATCGCCTCGATCCAGTTGTGCAGGCCCTCAATGCTTTGGGCCTGGACTTCGGGAGGGAGTTGTCGGTTATTTTGTAAGCGTTGCAAATTGCCTCCGGCACTGAAGATGCCGTTGGCCCCGGTGATGATCACGCTGCGCACTTCGGGGCTTGATTCGGCAACGCTCAGGGCTTCGACCCCGGCGGCATACATTTCTGGTCCCAGTGCGTTGCGAAATTCTGGATTGCTAAGGGTCAGAATCAGGGTCTGACCCTCGCTGGTGCTGAGCAGTTGGGCGGTCATTTTTATTCTTCGGTGTGCATCAAAGACAAGCCGATGGCACCCCGACGGCGCAACCAGGGGCTGGGACGATAGCGCGGGTCACCGTAAACGGTCTGCAGGTTAAACAACACTTCGAGGATGTTGGTGGGCCCAAAGCGGTTGCCCATGGCCAACGGGCCCAGCGGGTAGGCCAGCCCCAATGTCACGGCCGTCTCCAGATCTTGCGGTGTACAAATGCGTTGTTGGCAAATGTCGGAAGCGATGTTGACGATGGTGGCTACCACGCGTTGTGTCACAAACCCGCCACTGTCGCGGATGACGGACACGGCCTTGCCATCCCGCGCAAAAAGAGCATGGGCCGCATCGCGCATGTCCACCCTAGTGGCAGGGTTGGTGGCGAGAACGCGACGTTTGGTGGCAGCATCGTCGATCAGCATGTCGATGCCCACGGTGCGGGCCGGGTCCAAGCGCTCGACGACCGCGACGGTGGTGATGTCAAAACCCAGAGGGGCCACCAAGGTCAGGGCCTCTGGCGAAGGCGATACGCCTGTTTCAATTTGCGCGCCCAAATCTTTTAGCAATTGCAGCAACTCCGCACGCCTTGAGGCACGCGGCGATACCCACACGGGGGGCATTTTTTCGACCACGGGCACGGGTGGTTCAGCCGGGATTTGGGCGGCACCGTTGATGTATTTGTAAAAACCATCGCCTACTTTCTTACCCACCACGCCACCGGCCAATCTTTGGGCTGTGATCACATTCGGGCGGTAACGTGGCTCTTCGTAATATTGGTGGTAAATGGCCTCGATGACAGGGTGTGAAACGTCCAGCGCCGTCAGGTCAAACAGCTCGAACGGTCCCAACTTGAACCCGACTTGGTCTCTGAGGATGCGGTCAATCGTCGCGAAATCTGCGATGCCCTCACTCACGATGCGCAGGGCTTCGGTGCTGTACCCACGGCCAGCGTGGTTGACAATAAAACCAGGCGTGTCTTGAGCTTGCACTGGGGTGTGACCCATTTGGCG
>CAMDXR010000003.1 GCA_945877725.1 Limnohabitans sp. Rim8 | reverse complement strand
TCCAGCGCCATTCCGTATGCACTGGAAATGTTCTCTTTGAACCACTTGCCCAAAAACACCTTCAGCATTTTGCTCAGCCTAGAGCCCGCTGTGGGCGCGCTGGCCGGATGGCTGGTGCTGTCAGAACGCCTAACCCCCTCGCAAGGCCTAGCCATTTTGATGGTAATGATCGCCTCCATGGGCACCGCCTGGTCCGCCGGACGCGCATCTTCAGCAACGTCAACCGCTCAGAGTTAGCAGCGCCTTTTGATAACAGCGCCTTTTAATAACTGGGTTTTTTGATTATTTAGGGTTCTTATTAGTGGGGCGTGCATTCGTGGGAGGCCGCCCCTGCGAACAAATACTGGAAATTCTTGCATTCGTGGGAGTCCGCCCCTGCGGACGAATGCTAGATGTAGCTGAAACCCCTTTAAGGCCATTGGCCTGACCAGTCCAGAAATCAAGTTACAGGTTTGGCAACAATTCGCGAGCAGGGGCTCGCTCCTACAAAGATACGGAGTGAGGGGCTTACTTTGACTTGGGCTCTTCAGGTTTGGCC
This sequence comes from Limnohabitans sp. Rim8, assembly GCA_945877725.1. Lineage (GTDB taxonomy): Bacteria > Pseudomonadota > Gammaproteobacteria > Burkholderiales > Burkholderiaceae_C > Limnohabitans_A. Next base: position 29,585 of record CAMDXR010000003.1, on the reverse strand, counting down.
TCTGGTGGTTTGGCATCGCCAGCTTTGCCATCTTTGCCATCCTTATTATCTTTGCCATCCTTGTTATCGGATTTGCTTTCTTCTTTGGAATCGCTTTTGAGTTTTTCGAGTTGTTTCAGAAGCCAGCTGCGTTTTTCGAGGCGTTCATTTTCCAGGCGTTCAATTTCCTGTAATCGCTTGGCCCGGTCGGCTTCGGCTTTGTCCTTGCGGGCTTGCTCTTCTGCTGCTTTGGCTTCCACGGCTTGCTGTTCTTCGCGAATTCGGGCGTCTTCTGCGGCCTTGATCTTGGCGGCTTCTTCGGCGGCGAGCTTGGCTTTCAGGGCTTGCGCTTGTCTTTGCCGACTGGCTTGGGCAGCGGCAGTTTCACGCACGCCGGTTCCCCAGGCCAAGTTGTCCAGCTGCCTTCTGAGGGCGGCATCTTTCGAAATAGGCTGGGTTTTGCCGTTTTCGATGGCCATGAAATAGCCCTCACACCGGGTTTTCAAGCCCCCGGGCAAACTGCAGGCAAAGTTGTCGGGCTTGTTGTCGCCCCAGGCTTTTTTCCGGTCTAAAAAGGCGTCGCACTGCGCCATGGCCCGCTGAATCTTCCAATCTTCGGCGCTGGTCTGGGGATCAGACAGGTCAAACCAGTCGTAACGCACCCGGTCTGACTGCAAGGCCGTGCGGACGCATTCGGCTTTTTCGGGCCTCATTTGCGACCATAAACCCGCCCAAGCAGCTCGCAAGGGCGCATTCTCAAGAACCACGCGGAACGAGGTTTGCCCCTCGGTCGGGCAAGCGTTAATCAACTCGCCATTGCTGCGTTTGAATTTGCCGCGCCAGCTCACGGTGACGTTTTCGGTCTCCCGTGGGGTGATGTCGATCCGGGTTTCGAAATGCGGCGCTTTGACCTCGCGCTCGATGCTGGTTTGCCCCTGAACCGTTATTTCAAGATTACAAATTTGCTCGGCGTTCAGCACCCGCGCGGCCACCACCACGCTGTTAGGCTCGCCCGCCAGCAACTGGTATTGCCCTGCCCCTGCCGGCAAGGCGAAAGCCAGCCCCCACAAAATGGCGGCAACAGTGTTCCAGCCCTTCAGGGCATGCCCATGGATTGAATTTGAGTACATGACAGTCATGTATCGGCTTGACCAGCCAATTCTTGATGGCCCCTTAGCGCCCCACAAAAACGGGCTTGCGACGTTCGGCAAAGGCGACACGCCCTTCGGCGAAGTCGGCGCTGCGACTGGTCAGGTGTTCGCGTGCCCGCAGGCTTTGCTCATCCCACTCGCCGGAGGCGATTTCGTTGAGCGATTTTTTGGTTTCTTGCACGGCCAAAGGGGCCAGGCTCAAGATATCGGCCACCAATTGGGCCAGCGTCGCGTCCCATTCGTGCTGCGTCACCAGGGCTTCGAACAAGCCCATGGCGTTCAACTGGTCTGCAGAAAACGGCCGCGCGGTCAAAAAGGCCCGTTTCGCACCCGCCAGCCCAAATCGGCTGACATAACGCTGCAAACCACTGGGGTAGTAATGCAAACCCAGTGCTGTGGCGGGCATGCGCCACTCGATACCTTGCAGGCCGATGCGCAAATCGCAGGCCAGCACCACGTCGGTCGCGCCCCCGTAAACACTGCCGTTCAGGGCGCAAATGGTGACCGGGCGCAGAGTGGCCAGGGTATCGGGAATGGTTTCAAAAAAGGTCGCGCCGTGCCCCTCTTCGTCAAAACCCCCAATGTCGTAACCGGCACAAAAAACCGGCTTGGGCTGCCCGACTGTGTTGGCGCTGAGCACCAACACGCGCACCTTGGCGTCACGTTCAACGGTTTCAAAATGCGCCAACAAGGTCTTGAGGTCGCCGTTTTCCAAGCGGTTGCGCTGGGCTGGACGGTTCAAGGTGATGGTGGCCACACCGTTATGGATGTGCAAAACGGGCGCTGATGCAGACGCAAGCTCAGGTGACATGGTTAGAGTCCAAAACAAAAAGGGTGTCCAAAGACACCCTGATTGTAGAAAGCAGACTTTGCAAGCCTGCTGTGAGAGCCTTGGCTCAGGCTATTAATTAAGCCTTGACTTTGGCCTTGGACATGGCGGCTTTGACCGAAGCTTCGGCTTGGGCAGTGGCGGCCTTGATGTTGGCTTCAGCGGTGTCGGTGGCTTGCTTGGCCACTTTTTTCAGGGTTTCAGCAGCAGTTTGGCTGGCGTCCATGGCGTTTTTGATCATGGCCACAGCAGCGTCGGAACCGGCTGGTGCGTTTTTCAGGCTGTTTTCGACCAAGCTTTTGACAGCTTTTTCGGACTCGGCCATTTTGCTTTCGACAGCTTTGGTGATCTCTGCGCCGGTGCTGTTGGCGATGTCAGCCAAGTGACGGCCATAAGAAACCGACTTTTCGAAAGCGGGCTGAACCAAAGCGGCTTGCACAGCCATCAGGTCTTGAGGTGACTTGGCACCCATCAGGGCTTGCATGTTAGAGAAAGTCTCGCCCACAGCAGCTTTGCCAGCGGCCATGTTCAGCTCAACCAAGCGCTCGAAACCAGCAAAAGCGGTTTGCGAGAGGCCAGCAGCTGCGGTCAGGTTGGCTTGGTGGGCGGCGGTGAATTGTTCAGTATTGAAGTTCATGGTGTGTTCCTTGAAGTGGTTTGTTGCAATGCAGCAATTTGACCACCGGCCCGATTCCAATGCAAGGGATAACCCGAACTTTAGAGTTCGCTCTCCAATTGGTCACTACACTTGACCCCCTGGCCACACCGGTCTGGACACATTGAATTTATGGAATTTCTAAGTCTGCTGCTCATTTTGGCCACGGGCATCCACTGGCTCAACACCCAAGGAAGGCGCAAACGCACCGCCTTGTTGGCCGAGCATTTGCGTCCCTACCAAATAGAAAAGCACATGGAGCAGCTCACGGGGGCTTATATGAGGGCGCTGGGTGAAGCTGACACCGAGCGGCAATTGCAAATCTTGCAACTGCAAACCAACGCAGAACAACAATTGGCCCAAGAGTTTCAGAGCCTGTCACTGGAATTTGCCAAGCTGCCAGCACCCGTGACGCGGGCTTTCAAGCTGGCCTTGCCTTTTATTGACCAACTGTCACCCAAAGCTTGCTTTGACATGCGCCGGGCCATCGAGATTCATGCCCAGGGCATTGAACGCGCTGTGAGCAACTTGCAAGGCTTGCCCCCCAAAGAGCGCTCTTTTCGCATGATGGCCGAAATGTTTTTAATGCAGCACAGCTGCCATTGGTTTTGCAAATCCAAAACCATCGCCTCGGCCCGCATGCTGGCCCAACACCAAACCCGCTACGAGCAAGCTCTGGACGCGGTGAGCCCGGAAACCCGGCAGGCTTATTTGGACTTGGTGCAGGGTTGAGGGTGATTTCGGCGCACCGAAATCGGCATCAGACTTGGGCCTCGGCTTCTGGCCACAGTTGGGGAAAGTAAAAACGCAAAGCATGCTGCGGAACCCCCAAACGCAATTTGCCATACGGCGTGTCGCTTTCCAGCAAACCCCGTTTAAGTAATGCAGAGATCTGCGCTGAAGCCAGGCGGTCACCCAGACCCAACATGGATTTGAACTCTGCCCGGTCGAGCTCGGATTGCGACGCAAAAAGGTAGTGCAATGCGCGCAAAGACTCGGTGCGCACGCCCAGCTTGACCACTTTTTCTTCATAGGCCAGACACGCAGCCATGCGGTCCTTCATCGCGTTAAGGGACAGCAAGCCCGCCATAAAGTTCACCTGATCAAGGCAAACACCTAAAACATACTCGATCCAGCGGATCAGACCCCACTCGGTCAGGTTGCCACGCCCATCCAAATCACCCGCACGCGGTTCATCTGCGGCCGCCAAATGCGCGTAATACGCCTCCTGCGTGCGGGCAAAGCCGCGCAAGGGCGACCACAAACCATTGGTCAGCCCGAGTTGCCCCAAAACCATGTGACTGTGCAGGCGAGCCACTCGGCCGTTGCCATCTTGAAATGGATGAATCCAAGCCAGCCGTTGGTGCGCAGCAGCCATGCCCACCAACTGAAGCTCGCCCCTTCGGACACCCGAGTAAACACTGGACCATCGCGACAAAAATGCAGGGACGGCTTCTGCGGCGGGAGCGGCATGACGCCCCACGCTCACCTCAAGTTCACGCAGGGCACCTGGTTGCAAGGTTTGCAACCCATCCGTTGAATCGATCTGGCGATCTGCTTCGGGCAAACGGCTAAACAAGTCGTGATGGATATGGCGCACGGTTTGTACCGACCACACCTTTGCCGCATCGCCCTGTGGCCACTTAAGCCACTGCGTCTCCAGCTTGGCCTCGGTGGCCATGTGGGCCACCGCCATCCGTTGGCGACGGGCTTTGTCGGCATCCTGCGCGTAGTCGTTGCGCAAAGCCTGCTCTATCTCCATGGGCAAAGTGTGCTGGCCCTCAATTTTGTTGGAGTAATAAGAGTTCATGGCCCTCAGGGACAAGCGCAAACCCGGCAGCGCCCCACTTGGGCACCAGCCCGACAAGCGCTCGGACTTGCGGATCAGATCGTGCGCTTGCTCCAACAAAGCGCCCAAACGATGATCGGCGGGCAGCAAGGGCTCCATCTGAGACGGGTCATCGTAGAGCTTGAATTTATGCAGGTTTGACATAACCGCTAAGTCTATGTCTTATATAGAAAATATTCAAATACTATATTTATTTATGCGACTTTAAATGCAGCTTTAAATTCAATCTTTTCAGGTGCTGCTAGGCACCTCAGCCGCCCGACCGCTGCTTGAGATAACTGCCCACCAAATGTTTGCTGGTGCGCTGCAAACCCATTAACAAAGCATGGTCCGGCTGGGGGCAGCCGTAACGAGTTTTCAGGTCATGTTGCATTTGAACCAGCAAATGCGCCGCCATCTCGGCATCGGCCAAGGCCCGGTGCGCACGGCCAGACGGCGGCAGATGGTGCAGCGCCGCCAGCGTGCCCAGTTTGTGGTTGGGCGCCTGCGGGTACAAACGCCGCGACAGCAGCAAGGTACAGGCAAAGTTGTGCGATCCCTCTTGCCCAGAACGCGCCAATTCGGCTTGCCAAAACTTGCGGTCAAAAGCAGCGTTGTGCGCCACCATGGGCGCGCCCGCCACAAAACGTGCGGCCTCGCGCATGACCTGCTCGGCGGGTGGGGCGGCCTGCACCATCTCGTTGGTGATGCCGGTCAGCTGGGTGATGAAGCTGTTGACCCTGACGCCCGCATTCATCAGGCTCTGATAACGGTCGACCACTTGGCCGTTTTCCAGCAAAACAATCGCCACCTCGGTGGCCCGATCCCCCATGTTGGGAGAGATTCCGGTGGTTTCAAAGTCGATGATGGCGATGGGTGACATAGGGGCTTAGTGTTACCAAGAGTGTACTGAACGGTCTACTGAGAGGTCTTCAAATTCCAACTTTGAAATCCCACTGGAATTCAATTAACCCCGAAAATTCTCCATCTGGTGTATGATTTTCAGGGATGATACCTCGTCAAATCGCCTCCATTGCTCAAGAACGGCTCACTTCCGGCGTTCCCGCAGCAGTATTGCTCGGGCCTCGTCAGGTGGGCAAGACCACCTTGGCGCGTCAAATTGCAGCCAACTGGCCCCAAGGTTCTGTCTACCTTGATCTTGAACTGCCCTCTGACCGTCGGCGCTTGGAAGATCCGGAGGCTTACTTGCGGGCTCAAGCGCCCAAATTGGTGATCATTGATGAAATTCACCGCGTCCCGGAACTGTTTGCAGTCTTGCGCGGCCTGATCGACGAAAGGCGGGCTGCAGGGCAGCGATTTGGCCACTTTCTGCTTTTGGGCTCAGCAGCCATGGACTTGATGCAGCAATCGTCAGAAACGCTTGCGGGCCGCGTGGCCTATCTGGAAATGTCTCCCATTGTGCTCAACGAAGCCCTTTTGACGGGATTGTCTGAGTCCGTACTGTGGAACCGAGGCGGGTTCCCGAACAGCCTGCTGGCCCAAGACGATCAGCACAGCATGGCTTGGCGGCAAGATTTCATTCGCTCTTACCTTGAACGCGATGTGCCCATGTTTGCACCTCGTATGCCCGCTGAAACACTGGGCCGGCTTTGGACGATGCTGGCTCACCAGCAAGGTGGGCAACTCAATCAGACCCAACTGGCAGCCAGTTTGGGTGTCGGCGCCAACACCGTGGGGCGTTATATCGATCTGCTGACCGACCTTCACTTGGTCCGCCGGTTGCAACCCTGGTTTGCCAACGTTGGCAAACGACTGGTGAAAACACCGAAAGTTTTTGTGCGCGACAGCGGTCTGGTGCATGCCTTGTTGGGTCTGAAAGATGAAAACGATGTTCTGGGTCATCCTGTCGCAGGTGCCAGTTATGAAGGCTTTGTCTTAGAAACGCTCATCTCGCAGGCTGGCCCAGCCATGAAACCCTACTTTTATCGAACCCATGATGGCGCAGAGATTGACCTGTTGTTTGAGCAAGGGGGCCAGCCAGACCTGGCGATTGAAGTCAAACGCTCCAGTGCACCATCACCCAACCGTGGATTCAAACAAGCCTGTGACGATTTGGGCATTGAAAAGCGCTTTGTGGTTTACCCCGGAGAGGAGAGCTTCAACTTGCGACAAGGCGCACAGGCTATCGGGTTAAAAGGCATGCTAGAACGCCTGCAACCCACATGATTCATCAGCTTTGTCCGATGGCACCCGGCCCCCTCCTTTTTTGTGGCGACCCGCACGGCCAGTGGCAACACATCATCGATGCCGCCCTGCAAACCCAGGCCCGCGCCGTGATTTTGCTGGGCGATTTGGAGCCTGCACGCCCATTGCATATTGAACTGGCACCCATCGTAGAACGCCTGTGGTTCATTCACGGCAACCACGACACCAATAGCGAAAGTATTTTTGCCAACGTTTGGCAGCCAGAACTGGCAGACCGGCACCTGCATGGCCGGGTGGTGACTTTGCCTTGCGGCACTCGCATTGCCGGACTGGGCGGCGTGTTTCGCGGCACGGTGTGGAACCCCCACGACCGACGACCCCCGCGTTTTCACAACCGCGAAGCACACGCCCAAGCCACCCCGGCCGATGAGCGCTGGCAAAACAGCGTGAACCTGCGACATTGGTCCAGCATCTACCCCGACGAAATGGACCACTTGTCTGGGCAACAAGCCGATATTTTGATCACGCACGAAGCCCCGGGCTACCACGACTACGGGTTTGCAGTGATCGACACATTGGCCCGCCAAATGGGCGTGCGCATGACCGTGCACGGCCACCAACATGACAGCATCGACAGCAGCGCGCACTGGGATGCGCAAGGATTCAAGAGTTATGGGGTCGGGTTGCGGGGGGTGATGGTGGTGGAGGGGGTTTGAGTAGCACCGTGAGATGACCCAGGCAAAGCCCTGGTACTCAAAGTCACCCCCAGTTCTTATGCTGAATGCCTGATTAACGCAAAGGCTTCATGCACACCCTAACTGACATAACCGCCACGCCTGTTTATGGCATTCGTCCCGGCAAACCCGGTTTGTATCTGGGTTTGTTTCATGGCCGCGACACACCCGATCAAGCCATGAATGAATGGGGCTTTGATGGCCCAGCGATTGGGCCGCTCAGGTATGTTCACACCACCTACGCCTGCGAGGTGCGTGTTGAGTTCATCAGCCCCACAGACGCCCAGTTGTTCACGGGCACGCATGACATGGTGATGGAATTGAACATCAACGGCGACTTGCTGTGCTTTGAAGGCAAACTGTATGGCGATTGGACAGTGTATTGGGTGACCCCTGAAGAATGCCATCGGCCACTGGACAGCTTTCGCCAAAACACCAGAGTCAACGGTTTGCGCAAACAAGCCAAACCGCGATCGTGGGATGAGGAAAAGTAAAAGGCGCCTTTAACCGGCACATTAAATCAACGGTTACGCTCAGACGGCTGGGATACCAATAGAGGTCAAATAACTATAAATAGGATCGTAAAAAGACGGGTCTCTTGTCGGGTCTTCAGGATCGCCAGGGGGAATAACGATCACCATGCCTTGACGAGCTCGCGTCAACAGCACCCTATAAGCATTTTTTAAATACATCTTCCGATGGGCCAAGTGTATTTTTTGCCATTTGCTTCCCACGAATGAACGGTATTCCCAGTCGGCGTCCCCGAACCGAAGGTCGGCATCCCACACCACGCAAGCCCAGTCTAACTCCAGCCCTTGAACGTGAAACTCGGTAGCTACGTCTTCCAAATAAAATGAGGAACGAACGTCATCCCTGTCATCCAAAAACCAATGGATGGGGTCCATGGGTGAACGAACGTCGATGGCATGAGGACGTAGGCGAACCGCCTGAGAGGAAACCACCATCCCGAAGCGCTCGCTGCCTCGAGCTTTGTCGTGAAGCCAGCGTTTAGCTTTTGCCAAATCGCGAGTCACAAAAATCGGATAGCGCTCTTTGACCTCTTTGAACAAATCTTGAGCCTGGTTAATGTTGCGATCCAATAAATGCTTCACGAATGTGGATACATGTTCAGCTCGGAACGAGCGCATGGATACCGACAGGTGAAGGTTGTCGTTATGGTGAACGTTGTCCCTCTTCTTCAACTGCGAAAGCGCATCCGCCGCCCCGTATTCAGAGTCTTGAAGATGAGGCGAAATATGCACAGCCCAATCTGGGTAGTGTTCATGAATGGCTGTGAGCCACTCGCTAATGCCTGCTTCACCTGTGTTGATCTCTTGACCACCGCCAACCAGACAAATGACCACAGCCCAATCAGGGTGTCGGTCTAGACACGAGATCAAAAAATCAGGCTCAGATCGGTTGAAGTCAGGGTAGCCCTTTTTTCGGGCCATAAACTGGGTAGTTTGCTCAAGTGTCCATGCTCGCTGCGCTTCATCAAAGATGACAACGTGATCAGCAGGCGGCCGTTGATCAGACAAATATGCATCACGAAAATGGTGGACGTTTTGAATGAACGCCTCAACGGCTATTCTGGCTTCGCCCTTGCGCATTTTTTGGCCAATGACTTTCTTTCGCGCAACTTCATCGCGCACTAATGCTTCACGCAAGATGGCAACCAAGGGGCCGTTGCCCGAGAGGTAGACGCTGTGCAGATCGCTATTAGCATCCATGTGCTTTGTGGCGATATCCAAACCAACCAAGGTTTTGCCCGCACCTGGAACGCCCGTCACAAAACAAATTGCCTTTTGGTTGTCCTGCTTTGAATCTTTGATCAGCTGTGAAATCGCGACAGAGGTTTGCGCCAAGTTCTTTTCACCCGCATCATTCCTTGAGAGTTCGGCCACCGAGTGGTTGCCGTAAAGCGCAGATGCGGCTTCAATAATGGTGGGTGTGGGTCGATAACGACCGTTAGCCCATGTGGTGGCATCTAAATTTGGGCCCGAAGAAAAGGACAAAACGCCTTCGATGGTTTTGGCCAAAAAGGTAGGCGATGTATTGATAGGAAAGAGCACGCCATCGTTGTGGTGACTGGTGATAATCTGACAGTTAATGCCTTGCGTGTGGGTAGCGATCAGGATTGGGGCAATCACGCAGTGATGGCTGGTTTCGTGAAAATTTTTGAGGTCGAGTGCGTAATCCCAAACCTGATCCATCGCAGCGCGAGTGAATAGCGATTCACCTACCTTGAACTCAATCACAAAAATGGTGTGATCGATCAAGATCAGCACGTCGATTCGTTTGCCCAAACGTGGAACGATGAACTCAAAGAAAATAGAGCCACGATCTGCAAACTTTGATATTTCTTGTTGAAGAATTTGAATCTGTGAACGCCAAGCATCTCGCTGGGTTGTCTCGATCGAAAAGCCACTGTTTTCAGTCAGTACACCAAGCACAAAGTTGGGATCAGAGCTCACGAATTGCTTGATGGGTGCTGAATAAAATGAGCGATTGGAATATTGCACGCGTTACCTAAAGTATTTTTTTGATATCGAGATAATCTTAAACGTATTAATAATGATTCCAGCTTGATACGCCATTGCGATCCAATTGTTAATTCCTAAATCCGTGATTTTTCTCACTACCGCAGGACCTTCAACGGCACAACAAGCTTATGTGTCACCAAAACCCGATTTCGAGTTCACGACATGCTTTTCACGATTTTGAGTGCCACGCTCAGCTGCGGACAAACGCAAGCAGAAGCTGATAGTCACCTTGGTCTGCAGCTCGCAGGGCTGCCAGGTAACGTGCCCGAACATCGTTGGCTGCAACCACACTGCCGCCGCTTCCCCATATGAACGCAATTTGACCAAGGCTTCTCAGCAATGCGTCGGTCATCATGCGTGAATGTCGGCCATTGCCATTGGGGAAGGGGTGAATCCAGGGTTGTCAGCTCATCCACGAAGTTTGACCATGGTTTCGCCTGAAAATAGGTTTAAACAGTGGCACTGCCTCGCCACAAAGCATCGGATGACGCTGTCCAATGGCGTTGTGCGATTTGATTTTTAGGGTACAACACTTCCAGTTGTTGACGCTGGATTAATCAATTTCAAACGCAATTGGCCTCGGTGGCATTTCATGCTGGACGATTTGTTATAAACTAACAACTAAGTGGATTGGGGGTTCCCGGTCGGCGCTACAGCCTCGGTGGGTTCATCGGGGCTTTTCGCTTTCTGGGGTGGGTAAACCTTCAGCCCCACGTTTTGGTAACCTTGGCCAACAAGCTTTCGCCCCCCGTCACAAAAGATTTTTGTCTTGAGCAACTCAAAGGCTTGGTTGGCCTGACCGGGCCGAATGTAATTCAGTCCTAGGGGTCGCGCCACCAAATCGGCCAACTGCAGCCCCGTTAGATTGGTCTTCTTGTCTGCAAAGATGATATTGAAAGGCAACTGGAGGTTTCCCGGATTTTCACCATCGCATATGCGTCTGAATTCCAGCTCTAATTCAGCGTCTTCCTTCTTACCTCGACACTCCACCACAACATGGGTCTGGAGATGAGCCTGATCTTTTTCCATCAAAAATTCACGAAGAATTTCCAGGCAAATGTCCAATGCAATGTGATAAGGGTTTGAACCAGTGCCTTCATTACGGCTTAAACGGGTCTTATCGACCACACACGCCATCAAAATGAAGTTACTGGCTTCCATGATGGAAGATAAACGGGCAATGAACTCAAGACGCGTGGGCTTGTGGCTCAAAAAGGCAAACTCACCTTTTTGCTTGCGGATTTCATGCTCATGTAGCACCACACTGTCATGACCGAAGTAGTTGAACTTGAGTTTTTCAACCGCCGGGATGATTTTCTCGGCGTAATGCCTCTTGTGAAACACACAGAGCGCCAACACGAATACCGGGTAATCGGGGTCAATTCGCTCCAGCGAGTGATCTCCGCTCTCGTCAACGTAGACCACATAGTCGCTGAATCGGCGTGAAATGGTGGCGCCTTCAACGGAAACCTGTTGTTCAACAGGCATCGCCTCTACCGACTCGAACAATGCGTATTGAGTGCCTTGAAGAGTCATGTCAGGCTTTCAATAACACTCAAATATCAATATTCCCCGCCCGCAGTGCGTTGCTTTCGATGAAGTGGCGGCGGGGTTCCACCTCGTCGCCCATCAGCATGGTGAAGACGCGGTCGGCTTCGATGGCGTCGTCAATTTGCACGCGCAGCAAGCGGCGCACGGTGGGGTCCATGGTGGTTTCCCACAGTTGGGCGGGGTTCATTTCGCCCAGACCCTTGTAGCGCTGGCGGCTGGTGGTGCGTTCGGCTTCGCTGATGAGCCAATGCATGGCTTGGCGGAAGTCGCTCACTTTTTCTTCTTTTTGACGCTCGCCTTCACCGCGCAGGGCTTTGGCCCCTTCGCTCAGCAAACCCCGGAAGGTGTTGGCGGCTTCGGCCAGTGCGCCATAGTCTGCGCCGTGCACAAAGTCTTGCGTGATGACGCTGCTTTTGATGTTGCCATGGTGGCGGCGGCTGATGCGCAAGATGGGTTTGTCTGTGCGAACGTCGAACTCGGCACTCACTTCGGCCGGGATGCCAGTGGTATTCAGTTCGCGAAGCTTAGCTTGCAGCGCCGGGGCGCATTCGGCGGCCAGATCCAAGGTGTCCAGGTTCAACGACACACCGTCGGCCATGGCGCGCAGGGCTTCTGCGTCCATGAAGTTGGACAGGCGTGCAATCACCGATTCGGCCACTTGGTGCTTGCGGGCCAATGCTTCCAGGGTTTCGCCTGCCAACACTTGGGGAGACGCGCCGCCGGTGGTGATGCTGGCGTCTTTCAGGGCGATGCGCAACAAAAAGCCGTCGAGTGCCGGGCCGTCTTTGAGGTACAGCTCTTCTTTGCCGGCTTTGACTTTGTACAAGGGCGGCTGGGCAATGTAGATGTGCCCACGCTCGACCAGATCGGGCATTTGCCGATAGAAGAAGGTGAGCAACAGGGTGCGAATGTGCGCGCCGTCCACGTCGGCGTCGGTCATGATGATGATGCGGTGGTAGCGCAATTTGTCGACATTGAAGTCGTCGGTGGCGCTTTTGCCAGACTCGGCGGTGGCTTTGCCAATGCCGGTACCCAAGGCAGTGATGAGCGTGACGATTTCGTTGCTGGTGAGCAGTTTTTCGTAGCGCGCTTTTTCGACGTTCAGGATCTTGCCGCGCAGGGGCAGGATGGCCTGGAATTTACGGTCACGGCCTTGCTTGGCCGAGCCTCCGGCGGAGTCGCCCTCGACGATGTAGATTTCGCACAGGGCCGGGTCTTTTTCTTGGCAGTCGGCCAGTTTGCCGGGCAGGCCCATGCCGTCCAGAACGCCTTTGCGACGCGTCATTTCGCGGGCTTTGCGGGCGGCTTCGCGGGCGCGGGCGGCCTCCACAATCTTGCCGCAAATGATTTTGGCGTCGTTCGGGCGCTCTTCTAAGAACTCGGTCAGGGCCTTGGCCACGATGTCTTCCACCGGGGCGCGCACTTCGCTAGAAACGAGCTTGTCTTTGGTTTGGCTAGAAAATTTGGGTTCGGGCACCTTCACGCTCAAGACGCAGCACAGGCCTTCGCGCATGTCGTCGCCACTGACTTCGACTTTTTGCTTTTTGGCAATCTCGTTTTTCTCGATGTATTTACCGATGACCCGCGTCATCGCCGCGCGCAAGCCCGTGAGGTGGGTTCCGCCATCTCGCTGGGGAATGTTGTTGGTAAAGCAGAGCACGCTTTCGTTGTAGCCGTCGTTCCACTGCATGGCCACTTCGACCCCGATGCTGGTGCCGGGAATACCGCCATAGCTGTCGGCAGGGCGTTCGCCGTTGGCATGAAAAGCGTTGGGGTGCAAAACTTTTTTGTTGGCATTGATGAAGTCAACAAAACCCTTGACGCCGCCAGCCCCTGAAAAGTCGTCTTCTTTGCCACTGCGCTCGTCGAGCAGGCGAATGCGCACGCCATTGTTCAAGAAAGACAGTTCGCGCAATCGCTTGGCCAAAATTTCGTAATGAAAATCGGTGTTCTGAGTGAAGATTTCGGTGTCGGGCAAAAAGTGCACTTCGGTGCCGCGCTTGTCGGTGGCACCCGTCACGCGCATTGGCGAGACCTCCACGCCGTCCACGGTTTCGAGCAGCCGGTTTTGCACAAAGCCTTTGGCAAAGTCGATCTGGTGGACTTTGCCCTCGCGGCGCACCGTCAGGCGCAGCCATTTGCTCAACGCGTTCACGCAAGACACGCCCACGCCGTGCAAACCGCCCGAAACCTTGTAGCTGTTTTGGTTGAACTTGCCGCCCGCGTGCAGTTCGGTCAGGGCAATTTCAGAGGCACTGCGCTTGGGTTCGTGCTTGTCGTCCATCTTGACGCCGGTCGGAATGCCGCGCCCGTTGTCGGTCACGCTGATGGAGTTGTCCGAGTGAATGGTGACCACGATGTCGTCGCAGTGCCCGGCCAGTGCTTCGTCGATGGAGTTGTCGACCACCTCGAACACCAAGTGGTGCAAGCCTGTGCCGTCGGAGGTGTCGCCGATGTACATGCCCGGGCGTTTGCGTACCGCCTCCAGCCCTTCCAGGATCTGGATAGAGCCTTCGCCGTAACCCTCGGATGCACCCACTTGGTGGGCGTCAATCTTGGGTTGCGCGGTGGTGAAAGCTTCTTCGCTGGGGTTGATTTCGTCGGTCATGGTCAATTTTCTCTGTCGCTTGAATGGCCGAAACCCGCGACGGGTCGCGGGTTTCGATAGGGTGGGCCTTGTGAGCTTTCGCCTTAAATGCGCATGGGCATCACCACATATTTGAAGTTGTCGTTATCCGGGATGGTGATCAGTGCCGAGCTGTTGGCATCTGCCAAGTCAATGCGGACCATGTCTTGGCCCATGTTGGTCAGCACATCGATGATGTAGGTCACGTTGAAGCCGATTTCAATCGCGTCGCCGCCGTAATCGATGTCAAGTTCGTCCACGGCTTCTTCTTGTTCGGCATTGGTTGATGCCACACGCAGGCTGCCCGGTTCCAGGTTCAGACGCACGCCCTTGAACTTGTCGCTGGTCAAAATAGCCGTGCGCTGCAAGCACGACAACAAGGCTTGACGCCCCAAGGTCAGGTTGTTGCTGTGACCACGGGGAATCACGCGGTTGTAGTCGGGGAACTTGCCTTCGACCAACTTGGTCACGAACTCCATGCCGTCAAAAGTGAACTTGGCCTGGTTGTTGGCAAACTGCATTTCGATGGCACCTTCTGCATCGCTCAGCAAGCGCTGTAATTCCAGCACCGTTTTGCGCGGCAAGATGACCTCTTGCTTGACCGGCACTTCCACGTCGAGTGTGGCTGCGGTGAACGCCAAACGGTGACCATCGGTGGCCACCAGACTGAGACGATTGCCTTCAGCCACAAACAAAATGCCGTTCAGGTAGTAGCGGATGTCGTGCAGCGCCATGGCAAAAGAAACTTGCCCCAGCAATTGCTTCAGGGTTTTTTGCGGCACGCTGAACACCGGCCCGAAACTGGCGGCTTCTTGCACCAGAGGGAAGTCTTCGGCAGGCAGGGTTTGCAGGGTGAACTTGGACTTGCCGCCCTTCAGGATCAACTTGGCTTGCGATGATTCCAGCGTCACCGTCTGGTCGGAGGGCATGGTGCGCAAAATATCGATCATTTTGCGAGCGCCCACCGTGGTGGTGAAATCGCCCGGGTCCCCCTCCATCTCGGTGGTGGTGCGGATCTGGATTTCCAGGTCGCTGGTGGTCAGCTGCACGGCATGGCCGGTTTTGCGAATCAACACATTGGCCAGTACGGGCAAGGTGTGGCGGCGCTCAACAATGCCAGAAACGGATTGCAGCACAGACAACAATTTGTCTTGGGTGGCCTTCAGGACGATCATTTGTCTACCTTTGGTGGTTCTTTTAAGGCTTTAGCCCAAATTGGATAAATAAGGGCAATAAGCTGCCATTTTCGCTGTTTTTTGACTGATTTTCGACCCCCAAGGGGGCCATTCGGACATTCTTTTGGCTGGGCCGACTGGGTTGCCACAGCCCCCGGCCGCTAAATCGGCTTTTGAGGTTCGAATTCATCCCTTTAAGGTCTGTTCCAGCACATGCAGCTGCTGGTTCAGTTCGGTCAATTGCTGACGCTCGGCGTTGATTTTGCGCACGGCGTGCAACACCGTGGTGTGGTCACGCCCGCCAAACAGCTCCCCGATTTCGGGCAAGCTTTTTTGTGTCATTTCTTTGGCCAGGTACATGGCAATCTGGCGCGGCCGGGCAATGCTGGCCGGGCGCTTTTTGCTGTACATGTCGGCGACCTTGATCTTGTAGTAGTCGGCCACCGTTTTTTGGATGTTTTCGACGCTGATCTGGCGGTTTTGAATCGACAACAAGTCGCGCAGAGCATCGCGTGCCAGCTGAATGGAAATTTCTTTTTGATTGAAGCGCGAATAAGCCAGAATTTTACGCAGCGCCCCTTCCAACTCACGCACGTTAGAGCGCACGTTCTTGGCCACAAAAAACGCCACTTCTTCGGGCATTTCGCTGCCCTCGCTGATGGCTTTGTTGATCAGGATCGCGACCCGCATTTCGAGTTCAGGCGGCTCCATGGCCACTGTCAGGCCCGAGTCGAAGCGGGAAACCAAGCGCTCATGGATGTCGGCCAGCCCCTTGGGATAGGTGTCGCTGGTCATGACGATGTGCGACTTTTTGGCCAACAAGGCTTCAAAGGCGTTGAAAAACTCTTCTTGGGTCCGGTCTTTGTTGGCAAAGAACTGGACATCGTCGATCAAGAGCAAGTCCAGTGAGTGGTAATGCTGCTTGAACTCGTCAAAAGTCTTGCGTTGGTAGGCTTTAACCACATCCGACACAAATTGTTCGGCGTGGATGTAGAGAACCTTCGATTCCGGGCGGTCTGCCAGCAGTTTGTTGCCGATGGCATGCATCAGGTGGGTTTTGCCCAAACCCACGCCGCCATAGATGAACAAGGGGTTGTACAAGTGCCCGGGCGAGCCCGAAACATGCATGGCAGCGGCGCGCGCCATGCGGTTGGCAGTTCCTTCGACCAGATTGTCAAAGGTCAGCGCCGTATTGAGGCGGCTGCGAAAGGTGTTGGCCACGGCTTCATCGGGCAAATCGATGGGTTCCGGCCCGTTCTCCATGGACGATGGCGTTGACTGACGTGCAGTCCTGATGCCGCCGTCACGCGGAGTGATCACTAACTCAATTTGGACCGGATGGCCTTGAAGGCTTTCCAGCATGCTGGCCAGACGACCTGCGTATTGCGCGCGAATCCAGTCGAGTTTGAAGCGGTTTGCCACAAACAAAGTGAGGCGTTGCTGATCGTCAGAGATCTGCGCGGTCAGGGGTTTGATCCAGGTATTGAACTGCTGTTCGGGCAACTCGCGAGACAGTTCGTCTACGCAAGCCTGCCACAAAGTCTGGGCTGAATCCATCTGAAATTCTGGGGGAAGTCCATCAGGCATGTTGTATTTATTTTTTTGTGGACAGTTGAGAGAAAAAATGGCAGTGAAATCTGATTTATCAAGAGCTTATCCACATGCCAAATGAATGCGGATGGGCATCATAAACCACAACTTTCAAATTTTGATCTAGGGGCTTCCCGAAGGCTTCAATCAGGTCATATTTGCCGACCCTCCGAAAGTTTGCGATAATCTTGGGTTTCGCCAAAAGCAAATTTATGTCTTTGGGCACAAAGGAAGAGTAATGAAACGCACCTATCAACCATCCAAGACACGTCGCGCCCGTACCCACGGCTTTCTGGTTCGCATGAAAACCCGTGGTGGCCGCGCTGTGATCAACGCACGCCGCGCCAAGGGTCGCAAACGTCTGGCCGTCTAATGCACATTTGGCCGTCTGGCCGTGGCTTTCAGTCACAGCAAGCGGCTAATGCTGAGGTTTGGCCATCGTGCAGCGTCTAAAAACACGCCCACAGTTTCAGGCCGCCTTGGCAGGTGGCACAGTCTCGCGAACAGCGCATTTCGCATTGCATCGCCTGACCCTCATGACACCCACGGACACCTCACTGGCAAAAGCCGAATCCTTTGGGCCTACTCCTTCACCGGAGCAGGCCCTTTTCGACATGCCCGATGTTTGGCTGGGGGCCATGGTTCCCAAACGCTGGGCTCGCCGTGCCGTCACGCGCAATGCCATCAAAAGACAAATTTATAACGTGAGCGCTTGTTTCTATGACCGCCTGCCGGTTGCGGCCCATGTGGTTCGCCTGCGCACCACTTTCGACCGCAAACAGTTCATCAGCGCCACCTCTGAGGCACTGAAACTGGCGGTCAGACAAGAGTTAGAACAGTTGTTTGAGCGCGCTGTGCGACCCGAGGTAAGCGCATGATCGTCCAGCGTTTTTTGATGGGTGTTGTGCGTGCTTATCGCTTGTTGCTGAGTCCTTGGCTGGGGTCTTCTTGCCGCTTTGAACCCACTTGCTCGGCTTACGCCTTGCAAGCGCTTGAGCAACATGGCGCTGCTGCAGGGAGCTACCTGACCTTGCACCGCTTGGTGCGATGCGGCCCTTGGTGCAAAGGGGGTCATGACGACGTGCCCCAACAATCGCCCCGTTTGTTTTCCGCTTTGTTTTCTCTTACTTCTTCAAAGAAGACCCCATGAACGATATCCGTCGCACCATCCTTTGGGTGATTTTTGGTTTTTCCATGGTCCTGTTGTGGGACCAATGGCAGCTTTCCAATGGCCACAAAGCCACCTTTTTCCCCAAACCTGAAGTCGCAAGCACTGCTGCACCCGCTGCAGTGAGCCCTGCGGCAAGCAATGGAGTGCCCACGGCCACAGCCACCCCTGCGGTCACCGCCTCGCCTGGCCAAGTGCCTACTTCCGCGCCCAATAACGCGCCTGCTGCCACGGCAAGCCCACGCGAAAAGATCGAAGTGGTCACCGATGTGCTGAAGCTCAGTTTTGACACCGAAGGCGGTTCATTGGTTCGATCCGAGTTCAAAAAGCACGCCGATTTTGAAGACAGCAAAAAGCCTTTGATCTTGCTGGACCAAAGCAGCACCCGTGTTTACGTGGCTCAGACGGGTTTGATTGGGGGTGATTTTCCGACCCACAAAACCCCCATGCAGTTCAGCGGCGAACGCAGCCTCAAAGACGGCCAAGATCAGCTGACTTTGCGTTTTGAGTCGGACAGCTTGAACGGTGTGAAACTGATCAAGACCTACACCCTGCAACGCGGCAGCTATGCCATTGGCGTGAAGCACGAAGTGGTCAACTCCGGTACCAATGCCGTGTCGCCACAACTGTATTTGCAGTTGGTGCGCGATGGCAACAAGCCTGCAGGCGAGTCCGCTTTCTACTCGACGTTTACGGGTCCGGCCATTTACACCGAGGCCAAAAAGTATCAGAAAGTCGAGTTCAGCGACATTGAAAAGAACAAGTCCGAAATCGAAAAATCATCGCCCAATGGCTACGTGGCCATGGTGCAGCACTATTTCGCAAGCGCCTGGTTGCTGGCCGATGGCATTCAGCGCGAGAACTTCGTGCGCAAAGTTGATACCAACCTGTATGCCGTGGGCATGATCACGCCCGTTGCCGAATTGGCACCTGGCCAATCCAAAACCATGAGCACGCAGTTGTTCAGCGGCCCACAAGAAGAAAAAGTCCTCGAAGCTTTGGCCCCCGGACTGGATCTGGTGAAGGATTACGGCTGGCTGGCCATGTTGTCCAAGCCTTTGTATTGGTTGCTGGACAAGCTGTTCGGCTTTATCCAAAACTGGGGTTGGGCGATTGTGGCTTTGGTGCTGTTGCTCAAGATCGCTTTTTACTGGCTCAATGCCAAGGCTTATTCGAGTATGGCCAAAATGAAGGCCATCAACCCCCGCATCATGGAAATGCGTGAACGCCTGAAGAGCGATCCGCAAAAAATGCAGCAAGAGATGATGAAAATCTACCGCGAGGAAAAGGTCAACCCGATGGGTGGCTGCTTCCCGATCATGGTCCAGATTCCGGTTTTCATTGCGCTTTACTGGGTCTTGTTGTCCAGCGTTGAGATGCGCAACGCGCCCTGGATCGGCTGGATTCATGACTTGGCAGCCCCAGACCCGTTCTTTATTCTGCCCGTGGTCATGACCTTGACCACCATGCTGCAAACCGCCCTCAACCCCGCGCCACCCGACCCGATGCAAGCCAAACTGATGTGGATCATGCCTTTGGTGTTCTCGGTCATGTTCTTCTTCTTCCCGTCTGGCTTGGTGCTGTATTGGATTACCAACAACATCTTGTCGATTGCGCAGCAGTGGGTCATCAACACCCGCATGGGCGTGCCGCCGCAGTTCAATCTGCCTAAGTTCAAGTAACCCCAAAAAGGGCCGCGCAAGCGGCCTTTTTTTGCTGTTCCACCCACACTTTCAACACCATGCTGGCCAGACACCAAGAACCGATTGTTGCCATCGCCACCGCCCCCGGGCGCGGGGCTGTGGGCATTGTGCGGGTGTCGGGCAAGTCATTAGCCCCCTTGATACACGCGCTTTGTGGCCGCAGCCTGAAACCCCGCGAAGCGACTTACCTGCCCTTTGCCGATGCCGATGGCAGCCCGATTGACCATGGCCTGGCTATCCGCTTTGCAGCGCCGCACTCGTTCACCGGAGAAGACGTGTTGGAATTGCAGGCCCACGGTGGGCCCGTGGTTTTGCAATTGCTGGTGGCGCGTTGCCTGCAAGCGGCCGCCGAAACCGACCCGGCCACAATGCAACCCCGATTGGCCGGGTTGCGCGTGGCACAACCGGGGGAGTTTTCTGAACGTGCTTTTCTAAACGACAAGATCGACCTGGCCCAAGCCGAAGCCATTGCCGATTTGATTGATGCCAGCACCGAGGCGGCCGCCCGCAGCGCCAGCCGCTCATTGGCCGGCGATTTCTCTAAAGAGATTCACCAACTGCGCGATGCCTTGATCCACTTGCGCATGCTGGTCGAGGCCACACTGGATTTTCCGGAAGAAGAAATCGATTTTTTGCAAAAGGCCGATGCCCAGGGTCAGCTCACCCGTTTGCAAGCGTCTTTGCTGACGGTGCTGCAACGGGCCAAACAAGGCGCACTGCTGCGCGAAGGCATCAAGGTGGTGATTGCGGGGCAACCCAACGCAGGCAAAAGCTCATTGCTCAATGCTCTGGCGGGGGCCGAGTTGGCCATCGTCACGCCCATTGCAGGCACCACCCGCGACGTGGTGCAGCAAACCATCCAGATCGAAGGCGTGCCTCTGCATGTTATTGACACCGCCGGACTGCGCGAAGGCGAGGGGGTGGACGAGGTGGAGCAAATCGGCATTGCCCGCGCTTGGGGCCAAATTGAAAACGCCGATGCGGTGCTGTTTTTGCACGACCTGACACGGGCGGGCCAAGCCGACTACGACCAAGCCGACCGCGAAATTGCCGCCGCCCTGAAAGCCCGTTTACCCGCCAGCGTGCGCGTGGTTGACGTCTGGAACAAGGCCGATGCCGCCGCCATGCCCACTGTGCATGCAGGCTTAACTTTGTCGGCCCGCACAGGTGAAGGCCTACAAGGCTTGCGCCAACTGCTGCTGCAACAAGCCGGATGGCAGCAAGCCAGTGAAGGGCTTTTTATTGCACGCGAAAGGCATGTGCAGGCCTTGCACCGGGTGCGCGAGCATTTGGAAATAGCCGATGCGCACTTGGCAGCGCAAGCACAAAACCTGGACTTGCTGGCCGAAGAGTTGCGATTGGGGCAAAACGCCCTGAACGAGATCACGGGCGAGTTCAGCGCCGATGACCTGCTGGGTGTGATTTTTTCCAGTTTCTGCATCGGCAAATAACATCGATAGGGCTTGGCTGCCGCCAGCGGCACCCAAGGCTCTGCGGCGAGGCTCAGAGCACTCAGCCTCGCAGCAACTTTTCTTCGGCCACCGCCAGCGTTTGTGATTTACCCGATAACACCAGCGTGTCGGCTGCACTCAGCTGCGTCTCATCGCTTACTTTCTCGCCTTGTCCGTTGGATCGGCGCAAGTTAACCACGCGCACGCCCATGGCATGAAAGACCAGGTCGCCCACTTGTTTGCCCACCCAAGGTGAGGCCAAGGGCAAACTCACCGTGATCAAGCGTTCGTGGTCAATCTCGTCCAGCGTGTCGTCATCGGCGCCATGAAAATAGCCGCGCAACAAACTGTAGCGGGCATCGCGCTGTTCTTGCACGATGCGAATCACGCGCCGCATGGGCACACCCACCAGCGCCAGCGCATGGCTGGCTAGCATAAGAGAGCCCTCTAATGCGTCAGGCACCACCTCGGTGGCCCCGGCCAGCTGCAATTTTTCAAGGTCCAGATCGTCCTGCGTGCGCACAATCACCGGCACTTGGGGTGCATGCCCGTGCACATGGTCCAGCACTTTCAGGCCTGCGGGCACGTCCAGATAAGTGATCACCACCGCGCTGGCGCGGGCCAGTCCTGCGGCCATAAGCGATTGCAAACGCCCGGCATCGCCAAACACCACCGAGTCACCGGCTGCGGCGGCCTGCCGCACCCGGTCCGGGTCGAGGTCCAGTGCCATGTAAGGAATGTTTTCTTTTTCCAACATGCGCGCCAAGTTTTGGCCGCAGCGCCCGTAGCCACAAATGATCACATGCTTGCTGGTGTTGATGGACTTGCGCGCAATGCTGGTCATTTGCAAAGACTGCTGCAACCACTCACTGGCCACCACCTTCATGACAAGGCTGTTGCTGTGCATGATGATGAACGGGGTTGCCATCATGGACAGCACCATGCTGGCCAGCACCGGGTTCAGCAAGGCCGGGGGAATCAGTTCGTTTTGCGCCCCCAGCGTCAGCAACACAAAACCAAACTCACCCGCTTGCGCCAAGTACAAGCCTGTGCGCAAGGCCACGCCTTGGGTGGCACCCGTCGCCCTGGCCAAAACCGTCACCAAGGCCAGCTTGAACAACACGGGCAAAGTGGTCAGCACCAGAACCAGAGGCCACCGCTCGACCACGATGTGCCAGTCCAGCATCATGCCGATGGTGATGAAAAACAGCCCCAGCAACACGTCGTGAAAAGGGCGAATGTCCAGCTCCACCTGGTGTTTGTATTCGGTCTCTGAAATCAACATGCCAGCAATGAAAGCGCCCAAGGCCAGGCTCAGACCCGCCAGCTCAGTGATCCAAGCCAGGCCCAGCGTGACCAGCAGCAGGTTCAGGACAAACAACTCCTCACTTTTGCGCCGGGCCACCAAGGTCAACCACCAGCGCATCACCCGTTGCCCGCCTGTCATGAGCAAGGTGATCAAGACCGCCGCCTTGGCCCCCGCCAACAGCAAGGCCATCAACATTTCGTCAGCAGGCGCACTCAGGGCAGGAATCATCACGATCAGGGGCACCACCGCCAAGTCCTGAAACAGCAGCACCCCGACCACCCGTTTGCCGTGTTCGGATTCCAACTCCAGCCTGTCGGCCAGCAGTTTGATCACGATGGCCGTGCTGCTCATGGCCATGGCACTAGAGAGGACCAGCGCGGTTTGCCACTCCATCTTCCAGAGCGTTGGGGCCAAGGTGGCCACAAACAAAGAAAACACCGTCACGATGACCAAGGTCAGCAGCACCTGCAACAAGCCCAAGCCAAACACATGTTTGCGCATGGAACGCAGTTTGGGCAGGTTGAACTCCAGCCCGATCACAAACATCAAAAACACCACGCCGAATTCGGCCAAGTGCTTCACCCCTTCGGAGTTTTGCGCCAGCGCCAGCGCGTTGGGCCCGATGACCACCCCCACCACCAGATACCCCAGCATGGGCGGCAGCTTGAGCATGCGACAGCCGACCACACCCAAAACGGCAGCCAGCAAATACAACAGGGTCAGCTCCAGAGCACTCATGCATCAATACTAACAAGCACATATGACATGGTCACCCGTATAAACCATTCAAAGCCAAGCTTGTGTGGGCTTGAACGCCCTGGCCGGGGTTTTTTTAATACGCTGTTATACGCAGGCCGATAAAATGCCGCCCATGCGCCCCAATCCCGACCGAATCTTGCAACTCGCCCGTGAAACCCTCGACATCGAGGCAGCGGCGCTGCTGCAACTCAAAGCCAAACTGGATGCGCGCTTTGTCCAAGCGGTGAACCTCATGCTTGGCGTGCAGGGCCGGGTGGTGGTCACGGGCATGGGCAAAAGTGGCCACATTGGCCGCAAAATTGCGGCTACTTTGGCCTCTACCGGCACCCCGGCCATGTTTGTCCACCCCGGTGAGGCCAGCCATGGCGACTTGGGCATGATCCAAGCCATAGATGTCGTGCTGGCCATCTCCAACAGTGGCGAAAGCGATGAACTGGTGGCCATATTGCCTTTTTTAAAGCGTCAGGGGGTTCCCTTGATTGCCATGACCGGTGGGCTGAGCTCCTCATTGGCACAGCACGCCGATGTGTTGCTCGACTGTTCGGTTGACAAAGAAGCCTGCCCGCTGAACTTGGCACCCACCGCCAGCACCACGGCGCAATTGGCCATGGGCGATGCTCTGGCTGTGGCGTTGCTGGATGTCCGGGGCTTCAAACCCGAAGACTTTGCCCGCTCGCACCCCGGTGGTTCTCTAGGCCGCCGATTGCTCACCCACGTCAGCGATGTCATGCGCAAAGGAGACGCCGTACCCCAAGTCGGCCCGGACGAAGCCTTCACGTCGCTCATGCGCGAGATGACCAGCAAAGGGCTGGGCGCGACCTCGGTGACCGATGCCGATGGCCACGTTTTGGGCGTGTTCACCGATGGTGATTTGCGCCGCTTGATTGAAAAAGGAACCGATCTGCGGCACCTCAAAGCGCGCGATGTGATGCACCCCAACCCACGCACGCTGCGCGTGGAGGCACTGGCGGTTGAAGCCGCTGAGATGATGGAACAATTTCGCATCACCAGTGTGCTGGTGGTGGATGCCAATGGACGCCTGTGCGGTGCAGTCAACACCAACGACCTGTTGCGGGCCAAGGTGATCTGACATGCAAGCCCTCACTCCCGCCCTGAACTTCCCCCCCGAATTGCTGCTGCAAGCGCAGGGGGTCCGCGTGGCTTTCTTTGATGTGGATGGCGTGCTCACCGATGGTGGGCTTTATTTTTCCGAAACGGGTGAAGCCCTGAAACGCTTCAACACCCTGGATGGTCAGGGGCTGAAGTTGCTGCAACAAGTCGGCATCACCCCGGTGGTCATCACCGGCCGCGACTCACCTGCCCTGCGTTTGCGTCTGAAGGCACTGGGCATTGAGCACGCGCGCTTTGGCACCGAAGACAAATGCCCGGCGGCCGAAGCGTTTTTGCAAACCCTGGGGCTGGACTGGTCGCAAGCTGCCGCCATGGGCGATGACTGGCCTGATTTACCGGTGATGCAACGCGCTGCCTTTGCCTGTGCCCCAGCCAATGGCCATGCCCAAGCCAAAGCGCTGGCCCAATACGTCACCACCGAGCGCGGCGGCGAGGGAGCTGCCCGCGCATTTTGCGATGTGCTGTTGGTCGCCAGTGGCCATTACGCCGGGCTGCTGGCCCAAGTTGGGGTCAACGCGCACACGGGGCCATCAGCATGAACTTGTTGCGCCGCCTGCTCGACCGACTCAGCGTCTATTTGCCCCTCTTGGTGATGGCCCTGCTGGCCTCGGGCAGTTGGTGGTTGGTGCGCAGCATGCCTGAACTGATCACACCCGAGAGCGACAAAACCGTGCGACTGGACCCCGATTACCGCTTGACCCTTTTCTCGGTCAAGTCGTTCGACAGCAGTGGCCGCATGACCCGCGAAGTCAGCGGTAACAACGCGCAGCATTACCCGGCCACCGAGGCCCTGCACATTGATCAAATTCGCATCTACGCTGAAAGTGAAAGCGGGGCAAAAATGAACGCCCGCGCCGCCCAAGGCGTGGCCACCGACGACGGCACCCAAGTCACCCTGACAGGCGATGCCTACGCGGTTCGGCACCCGTACAACACAAGCCCCCGGGTAGAACTGCGCGGTGAGCGCTTGGTGGCCTTGCCAGACGATGACCGTGTGACGTCCTCTGACCCGGTGCAGATTACGCGGGAGCGCGATGTCTTCACGGCCGCCACCATGGACTTCAACAGCAGCACCGCTGAATACGTGTTGCAAGGCCGGGTGCGTGGCTCTTTGGCGCCCAAAAACTGATCCTCCAAACTACTAGGGCTTCCTGCATGCAACTGGTCTTCATTACGGGTGCCTCCAGCGGCATTTGGCAAGCCATGGCACTGGCTTACTTAAAGCAAGGCTGGCGCGTGGCCCTGGTGGCCCGCCGTCTGGACGCCCTGCAAGCCTGGGCCAATGAAGTGGGGGCCACTGTTGCGGTTCAAAAAGACCAAATCGGCTTGTTCCATGCCGACGTGCAAGACCCCGACAGCATCATCCTGGCCGCGCAAGCCTGTCTAGCGCAAATGGGCGTGCCCGACGTGGTCGTGGCCAATGCAGGCATCAGCTTGGGTGTGGACACGTCCAAACGCGAAGACTTGGCCGTGATGCGCCAGGTCATGGACACCAATTTGCTGGGCATGGCCGCCACTTTTCATGCCTTTATTGAGCCCATGCAAACGCGGGGCACGGGCACCTTGGTCGGCATAGCCAGTGTGGCGGGGGTGCGGGGCTTGCCCGGGCATGCCGCCTACTGCGCCAGCAAGGCTGCAGTGATCAGTTATTGCGAAAGTTTGCGCGGCGAATTACGCGGCTATGGCCTGAAAGTGGTCACCCTGGCCCCCGGCTATGTGGCCACCCCCCTGACCCAGCGCAACCGCTACCCCATGCCTTTTTTAATGACCGCCGAAGCCTTTGCCCAGCAAGCGCTGCCCAGCATTGCGCGTGGCACGGCGTTTCGTGTGATCCCCTGGCCCATGGGCATCGTGGCCAGATTGCTGCGCCTGTTGCCCAATGCCGTGTTTGACCGGGCCCTCAAAGGCCGCCCCCGCAAACACCGCCACACCGAGAACTGAAAACCGGCGCACAACCGCAAGTTCCGGCCGCCAAAAACAACAAAGCCCTGCAATGCAGGGCTTTGTTTGGATTCAAGGGTCGATCAGGTCAGATCAACCTGGGAGGTGAATCAGTAACCGCCGCCGTAGCCGCCACCGCCGCCGCCTTCACGACGACCGCCGCCACCACCGCTACCACCACGGGGACCGGCACCGTAAGGGCTGCGGAAACCACCGCCGCCACCTTCGCCACCACCGCCACCGCCGTAGCCGCCACCGCCTTCACGACGACCGCCGCCGCCACCACCGTAGCCGCCACCGCCGCCACCGCCGCCGTAACCACCACCGCCGCCGCCGCCTTCACGGCGACCGCCGCCGTAGCCACCGCCGCCGCCGCCACCAAAGCCACCACCACCGGTACGGGGAGGACGGGCTTCCATGGGACGTGCCTCATTGACCACCACATTGCGGCCACCCAAAGGTTGGCCATTCATGCCGTTGATCGCGGCTTGCGCCTCGTCGTCGCTGCCCATTTCTACAAAGCCGAAGCCTTTAGAACGGCCAGTGTCACGCTCCATCATGACTTTGGCGCTTGTGACCGCACCGAATTCACCGAAAGCTTGTTCCAGATCGCCGTCGCGAACCGAGTAAGGCAGGTTGCCGACGTAAAGTTTGTTGCCCATGCAAGGGACTCCTCAAAACACAGAGATAAAAGCGATGGAGCTCCGAAAGCGCATTCAACAAACCTAAAAACAACGGAAGGAAAGCGAAACTGATCTGGTCACCGCGAACATGACTTCATTGCTTCTTGCATTGAAGTTCGGAGATTATGCGTGATAAAACTGAGAAAAGTGCAAGCAAAATCGTCAACAATCCCTTCAGATTGTGGTTTGCAGCACAAATCTGTTGTTTTACCAACTCACTTCTCGGTCGGGCGTGGCACTGATTTTGTGGATCGTCAAGTCAGCGCCGTCGTATTCTTCTTCCGGGCTGAGCTTGAGGCCCAGGGTCATTTTGAGCAGGCCATAAATCACCAAACCGCCGAACAAAGCCCAGCACACACCCATCGCTGTGCCTATCAGTTGCGCCGTCAGATTGACGCCGCCTAGGCCCCCCATGCTTTGCGCACCAAAAATACCAGCGGCCACGCCGCCCCAGGCACCGCAGATGCCGTGCAAGGGCCAAACGCCCAAGACATCGTCAATCTTCCATTTGTTTTGGGTCAGGGTGAACATGATGACAAACAAACCACCTGCCACCGCCCCCACTGCCAACGCACCAAAGGGGTGCATCAAATCGGAGCCCGCGCACACGGCCACCAAGCCGGCCAAAGGGCCGTTGTGCACGAAACCGGGGTCATTTTTGCCCAAAATCAAGGCCACCAAAGTGCCACCCACCATGGCCATCAAGGAGTTAACAGCCACCAGACCCGAAATTTTGTCGAGTGTTTGGGCGCTCATCACGTTGAAGCCAAACCAACCCACGATCAAAATCCACGAACCCAAGGCCAAGAAAGGAATGCTGGACGGCGGATGGGCCGAGACCACGCCATCTTTGCGATAACGGTTGTAGCGGGCACCCAAAAGCACCACGGCAGGCAAAGCAATCCAGCCGCCCATGGCGTGCACCACCACAGAACCGGCAAAGTCATGAAATTCGTCACCCGTGACGGCCTTGATCCAGGCCTGCACGCCAAAGTGCTGGTTCCACACAATGCCCTCAAAAAACGGGTAGACAAACCCGACGATCACCGCCGTAGCAATGAGCTGGGGCCAAAACTTGGCCCGCTCGGCTATACCGCCAGAAATGATGGCCGGAATGGCCGCCGCAAAGGTCAGCAAAAAGAAGAACTTGACCAAGTCGTAGCCATTTTTGGCCGCCAATTGCTCTGCACCTATAAAGAACGTGGTGCCATAGGCCACGCTGTAGCCCACCACAAAATACACCACGGTAGAGACGGAAAAATCGACCAATATTTTGATCAGCGCATTGACTTGGTTCTTTTTGCGAACCGTGCCGAGCTCCAAAAACGCGAAACCCGCGTGCATGGCCAACACCATGATCCCGCCCAACAATATAAATAGCGCGTCCGCGCCCTGTTTCAGTGCTTCCATGACCATCTCTTGAGGTTTTATGAATTAAATTGGTGCATAAAGGGCCCAAAAACCCTTTTCGCACCAATATTAAGCAAGAAGCAGGCCCAAATTGATGCATTGGGTTTAAAAGAACCCAGTCGTGGGCACCACACCTTCATACACCGCCTCATCGCAGAGGACATTTTTGACAGGACAGAAAGCGTGCCAGACCACGCGCTTAGACATCAACACGCCAGATCGGGGCTTCGACTGTTCGTCATATACTCGCCCAATGCGCCGATTTGAACCCGATTGCGGGCGCCGGAACCAGCGGGTTCCGAAATTCAGCTAAATGGCGTGTGTTTCAACTCACTGAAGCCCGGCCCAGCTGACTGCGAAGCCGGGTTTTTTTGTCACCAGAACACATTAGATGCTGATCGCCGAATCCAAAAGCATGTTGTTTGATGCCCCTTTGCCCTTGCAAAGTGGGGCCTCGATCCGTGGCTACTCGCTGAGCTACGAGACCTATGGCAGCCTGAATGCCGATAAATCCAATGCCGTGCTGATATGCCATGCCCTGAACGCCTCGCACCATGTGGCGGGAGTTTATGCTGACCAGCCCAAAAACCTGGGCTGGTGGGACAACATGATTGGCCCGGGCAAGCCGCTCGACACCGACAAATTTTTCGTCATCGGCGTGAACAACCTTGGCTCCTGCTTCGGCTCCACCGGTCCCATGCATGTGAACCCCGACACCGGACGGGTGTACGGCGCCGACTTTCCGGTGGTCACCGTGGAAGACTGGGTCAATGCCCAGGCCCGCTTGCTCGATGCAATGGGCATCGCACAACTGGCCGCCGTGATGGGTGGCAGCTTGGGCGGCATGCAGGCCCTGAGCTGGACACTGCAATACCCCGACCGCGTCAAACACGCGGTGGTGGTGGCCAGCGCGCCCAACCTGAACGCCGAAAACATCGCCTTCAACGAAGTGGCGCGTCGGGCCATCGTGACCGACCCCGACTTTCACGACGGACACTTTTATGCACAGGGCGTGGTGCCCAAACGCGGCCTGCGCATAGCCCGCATGATCGGCCACATCACATATTTGAGCGACGACGTGATGAACGAAAAGTTTGGCCGCGAGCTGCGCCAGGCCGTCACCGACAACGCCACGGGTTACAAATACTCCACCCTCGACGTGGAGTTTCAGATCGAAAGCTACCTGCGTTACCAGGGCGACAA
>CAMDXR010000002.1 GCA_945877725.1 Limnohabitans sp. Rim8 | reverse complement strand
CGCGCCATCGGGCCGTCCGCCATAACTTGGGGCCGCAGCGTCTCCCCAAGTCCAGCCTGCGGGTTTGGGGGCGGCTTGGTAGAACACGCGGGCATTGGTGAGTTGGCCGCTGGCGGCGTCAAAGGCAAATGCGCGAATCTGGTGTGCGGCGGTGTCAGCCCAGTAGGCGGTGCGGCCATCGGGCGACCAGGCCAGGCCGTTGGCGGTCACCACGCCACCTAGAACGTCGGATAAAGCGGCACTTTTCGCGCCACTCATCACGCCATTCATCACGCCACTTTCCACCCCATCCTCCACCCCATCCTCCACGCCTTCTTCCACGCCTTCTTTCATGCCGCCCACCATGGCGTGCAGGCCTTGGCCGTCCAGCATGTAGAGCGTGCCCAGCGCTTGGTCTTTGGGCTCGTACATGCTGCCCGCCCAAAAGCGACCTTGGGCGTCGCACTTGCCGTCGTTGAAGCGCAGTCGGCTGGTGTCGTAGGGCGCGGGTGCCAGCAACTGCAAGTCGCCACCCCATTCGCGGGCCAGATAGACACCGTCACGCAAAGCCATGACGAGGCCACCGCTGTGCACAGGCGCGATACAACCAGGCTCTTGCTTCAGGGGCCAATATTCAACCGCCTCGTTTTGCAGCGGGTCTTGCACGCTGGGGCCGCTGGACACCGCCACCCGGCCGATGCGCCGCCCTGGAATGTCAACCCAATACAGCCGCTGTTCTTGCGGCTGCCAAAACGGCGACTCGCTCAGGCCGTCGGGTTCGGTGGTCACGGCTTGCCAGGTAGGGCTTAACAAAGTGGGTGAATTCATGCGCTTGATTTTGCCCCAGCCCCGCCCGCCCATAAAAAAACCCGCAGTGCCGGAGCGCTGCGGGTGGATCAAGGGGGGTGGCTTGCGCCACCCGTTTGCAATGAAACTTAAACCATCAGCCGTGGTAGGCCGACTCGCCGTGTGAGGAGATGTCCAGACCTTCGCGCTCTTCTTCTTCGGTGACACGCAGACCAATGGTCAGGTCAACAATCTTGAAGGCCACCAGGGACACCACACCCGACCAGACAATGGTCACCAACACAGCCTTGGCTTGTGTCCACACTTGGGCAGCGATGGAGTAAGCGTCAGGGGTGATCATGGCCACGGTGACCCAATCGGCCACTGCGCTGGGGCCACCCAGTGCTGGCGAATTGAACACACCGGTCAACAAAGCACCCACGATACCGCCCACGCCGTGCACACCGAACACGTCCAGGGAGTCGTCTGCGCCCAACATTTTCTTGAGGCCATTGACACCCCACAGGCAAGCAAAGCCGGCGATGAAACCGATGATCAAACCACCGCCGATACCGACGTTACCGGCAGCAGGTGTGATGGCGACCAAACCAGCCACCGCACCCGAGGCAGCACCCAACATAGAGGCTTTGCCACGCATCAGGGCTTCACCGATGCACCAGGCCAACACGGCGGCAGCGGTTGCCACCAAGGTGTTGATAAAGGCCAGAGCTGCAAAACCGTTGGCTTCCAGAGCCGATCCGGCGTTGAAACCGAACCAACCCACCCACAGCAAGGAAGCACCCACCATGGTCAAAGTCAGGCTGTGAGGCGCCATGGCTTCGCGGCCATAACCCACACGCTTGCCCACCATGAAGGCACCGACCAAGCCAGCCACCGCAGCGTTGATGTGAACCACCGTGCCGCCAGCGAAGTCCAGCGCGCCCCACTGCCACAACAAACCGGCTTTGCTGGTCATTTCGTCAGCAACTTCTTTTGTGGCGTAAGCGTCAGGGCCCATCCAGAACCAGACCATGTGGGCCACCGGCAGGTAGCTGAAGGTGAACCACAGCACCATGAAGGCCAGCACGGCTGAGAACTTGATGCGCTCGGCAAACGCGCCAACGATCAGGGCACAAGTGATGCCTGCGAACGTGGCCTGGAAGGCGGCGAACGTGATTTCAGGAATGACCACGCCTTTGCTGAAGGTGGCTGCATTGGCGAACGTGCCCGCAGCGTTGTCCCAGATGCCTTTCATGAACAGGCGATCAAAACCGCCAATGTAGGCATTGCCTTCGGTGAACGCCAAGCTGTAGCCATAAATGAACCACAACACGGTGATCAACGAAAACGTGACCATGATTTGCATCAGCACAGACAGCATGTTTTTGCTGCGCACCAAACCACCATAGAACAGGGCCAAACCAGGAATCACCATCAAGATCACCAAAATGGTGGACAGCATCATCCAGCCGGTATCGGCTTTGTTGGGCACCAGAACGGGTGCAGCTTCAGCGGCAGCGGGGGCTGCTGCGGGTGCTGTAGCCGGGGCAGCAGGGGCTGCGGCTTCGGCCGGTTTGGCCTCGGCCGCAGGGGCCGTCACGGCTGCGGGTGCAGTTTGGGCCGATGCGACAGAGGCCGCACCGAACAAACCAAGACCCAAACTCAGGCCCAAGGCCAGGGAAGCGATTAGCTTTTTCATTTTTCGACTCTCTTTCTGCTCAATCAAAGGGCTTCGCCGCCGGTTTCACCGGTACGGATGCGAACCACTTGCTCGAGGTCGTACACAAAAATCTTGCCGTCACCGATCTTGCCGGTGCGGGCACCGGCTTCGATGGCTTCAATCACGCGCTCGACCATGTCGTCAGACACAGCCGCTTCGATCTTGACCTTGGGCAAAAAATCAACCACGTATTCCGCACCCCGGTACAGCTCGGTGTGGCCTTTTTGGCGACCAAAGCCTTTGACTTCGGTCACGGTGATGCCCTGCACGCCGATGCCCGAAAGTGCTTCACGCACTTCGTCCAGCTTGAAGGGTTTGATGATGGCGGTCACCAGTTTCATGATGGCTCCTTGTTTGAGTTTGAGGGCGTTCAGAAGGCGTATTTCAGGCCAACGACTACGCCGGACTTGCCGTTGAACTTGTCTTTCAGGGTGTAGAAAACCTTGTCAGCATCGGTGCCAACGATGGCCCCTGTAGCAGACAAACCATTGCCCAAGTCTTTGCCCACTGTGAGGGAGTAATCGGTGTATGAAGCGTTAACTACATTTTTGACTTTTTGGTAACCCACATGCGGGGTCAATGAGAAACCATTGCCCAAGTCAAAAGCGGCACTCATGTCGATGTAGTAGCTGCCTTTGCTGTTGGTGTTGCCGAACAAAGCCGTGGTGGCGCGTGAATACTTCAAGGTGATTGGACCAAACGTACCCGCACCGTAGACTTCGGTGGTGTTGGCGTTGACACCGACGTTGGCGTAATCATTGCCCGAATAGATGTAACGCAAGGCACCCACGTCATAGGCCAATGCACCAGCAGAACCCTTGTAACCCGCATACACATCCAGCTCGGATGCGCCCGAAGTCACGCCAGTCGTGTCTTTAAGCCACTTGATCGAAGAACCCCAGGCTCCGACATAGAAGCCGCTCTTGTCAGCGTAGTCCAAACCACCTTGCACGGCGGGTTGCAAACGCGACTGGGAAATGCCGCGATAGCGGTAGTCGCTCACAGCACCGACGTTAAAAGACAGGCTGCTTTCGGGCGCAGCTGCTTGGGCTTGCGCCAAACCGCTTACAGAACCCAAAGCCAAAGCGATCAAAGAAGGAACGAGGATTTTTTTCATCAGAGACTCCGTTAAAAGTGAATAAGGACCTTCTGACTAAGCAGGGAGCGTGCCAGCCAACATGGGTTAACGCTTTAGAGGGCATTTACCCGTGCGTTATCACTCTGAGCGTGGTTGAATGGCATTCAAACAAGTTTTGCTGCACCCGTCCGGGTGACAAAACACACACCATGCACCAGCATGGGGCACAGGGGGAATATGAGTCTCAGTTTGGTGCACAGCCGTGCCTTGGTGGGCTTGCAAGCCCCCGCCGTGACCGTCGAGGTGCATTTGGCCAATGGCCTGCCCAGCTTCACCTTGGTGGGGCTGGCCGATGTCGAGGTCAAAGAAGCCCGCGAACGGGTCCGCTCAGCGCTGCAAAACAGCGGCCTGGACTTTCCCCACAACAAACGCATCACCGTCAATCTGGCCCCGGCCGATCTGCCCAAAGACTCGGGGCGGCTGGATTTACCCATCGCGCTGGGCATTTTGGCGGCCAGTGGGCAAATAGACGCCAGCAAACTGGCCGGCCATGAATTTGCCGGAGAGCTGTCTTTGTCGGGCGAGTTGCGCCCTGTGCGCGGTGCTTTGGCCATGAGCTTGGTGCTGCGGCAGCAAAAAGTGCGCACCCGCTTGGTGCTGCCGCCGGGCAGCGCCGAAGAGGCGGCCTTGGTGCCCGATGCCGAGGTCTACCGGGCAAGGCACCTGCTGGATGTAGTGCAACAATTTTTACCCCCCTCCAACGAAGCCCCGCCCGAGCCCACCGATGGCTGGGCCCGCATGGCCCCCACCGCACACAGCGAACAGCCGCGCTATGCCAACTTGGCCGATGTGAAGGGCCAAGTGGGTGTGAAACGGGTGCTGGAGATCGCTGCCGCCGGGGGGCATTCCTTGCTCATGGTTGGTCCGCCCGGTTCGGGCAAGTCCATGCTGGCGCAGCGTTTTGCGGGTTTGCTGCCCCCCATGTCAATTGAAGAAGCCCTAGAGTCCGCGGCCATTGCCAGCCTGGCCGGACGCTTTGATTTGTCGCGCTGGGCCCAACGCCCCACCTGCCAGCCGCACCATTCGGCCAGTGCTGTGGCACTGGTGGGCGGTGGATCGCCGCCACGCCCCGGCGAAATATCCTTGGCGCACCACGGCGTGCTGTTTCTAGACGAATTGCCCGAGTTTCCCCGCGCCGCACTCGAGGCCCTGCGCGAACCCTTAGAAACCGGCACCATCACCATCGCCCGAGCCGCGCGGCGGGCCGATTTTCCGGCCCGTTTCCAACTCATTGCCGCCATGAACCCCTGCCCCTGCGGCTATTTGGGCAGCCAACGACGAACTTGCCGCTGCTCGCCCGATCAGATCAGCCGCTACCAAGGCAAACTGAGCGGACCACTGCTGGACCGGATTGATCTGCACATCGAAGTGCCCAGCCTGCCCGCACAAGACTTGTTGAACGCGCCCGCCGGAGAAAGCACCGAGGCCATAGCCGCCCGCAGCCTGCTGGCCCGCGAGCGCGCACTGGCCCGCCAAGGCTGCGCCAACGCCGACCTGCAAGGCCAGGCCATCGATACCCAGACCCGACTCGACGACAAAGCCACCGCCTTGCTGCAAAAAGCCGCCACCCAACTGGGCTGGAGCGGCCGCAGCATTCACCGCAGCCTGAAAGTGGCCCGCACCATCGCCGACCTGGCCGGCAGCGAAACCGTGCTGGCTAGCCACGTTGCCGAAGCGGTGCAATACCGGCGGGTCATTAAAGAGCAGTGAGAGGGTCGCAAAGTCAACCCTTATCAATCGTTTGTAAATCCCGACTTATCCGGCACAACTCACCGGAAAGTTACACTTAATGAAACTTTCCGGTGAGTCATTTTCATCACCCCACTCAAAGCCCATAAATGCGCCTTGCGTTGCCTCCCAGCACCGCGTTTTGATCTTGCTCTGACCATGGGGCCAGCAGTTGCAAAGACAACTGACGCCATTCGGCATAGCTGCCGGCCAGCTCCAGCACGGGCCAGTCGCTGCCCCAAAGCAGGCGCTGTGCACCCCATATGTCCATCAGCGACTCGCACCAGGGGCGCACCGCTTCCACGGCTTGGCCTGCAGGCGCTTCGGTCCACAGACCCGACATTTTGCAAACCACGCGTGCCGGGTCGGTTGCCCGGGCCAACTGCGACATGGCCTCTGCCCAGGCCCCAAGAGCTTCGGTTTGAATGACGGGTTTGGCCCCGTGGTCCACCACCACTGTCAAATTGGGGTGCGCTTGCGTCAGGGCCAAGATGCGTGGCAAATGAACGGGTTTGATCAAAGCATCCAGCACCAAACCACAGCGTGCCATGGCCGCCAACACCGGTTGAATGGCGGGCTGCAAGATCCAATCCGGGTCGGCCAGGTCTTGCAGCATGGGCCGCAAGCCTTTCAGCAAGGGCTGCGCGGCACACCATGCCACCTGCTCCAGTGCATTGGGGGCCAACATGTCCATCCAGCCCACCACCCCCAAAACGGCGGGGTGGTCTTGCGCCAGTTGCAACAGATGCTGGGTTTCTTGCGCCGTGGGGGCTGCCTGCACCAGAACGCCACCGGTGATGCCCCAGCGTTGCGCCTGGGCTTGCCAATCGGCCACTTGAACATCGCGGTAAATGGGGGCCAGATCGGCGGTGAGCCAGCCGTAGTCACCCCGCGCCAGCTGCCAACTGTGAAAGTGCACGTCAATCATGGTCTGGCCTTTCGATGTTGGGGGTTGGGTCTGGCACAGGCGCCGCTTCGGGCAAGTGGCCTTCGTGGCGCAGTTGTTGCCAAAAATCGGCCGGTATGGGCTCTTTTTCGGCTTGCCGTGCTTGCTGCCATTCGGTGGGCGTTCGCACACCCAGCATGACCAAGTGCGTGGCCGGGTGGGCCAAAGCAAATTGCAAGGCAGCGGCACGCAAACTCACGCCGTGTTGGTCGCACACGGTCTGAATCCCCAATGCCTTATCGACCCAGGCTTTTGCGGCGGGTGCGTAGTTGAACATCATGGTTTGGTCGGCTCTGACGCGTGTGGCCAAAATGCCGGAATTGAACACGCCACCCAGCGCCAGCGCCACCTTTCGACGGATCAACTCGGGCATCAGCGTGGGCAAAGCGGCTTGGTCCAATAAGGTGTAACGCCCGGCCAGCATGAGGGCATCCAGATCGGCGTGGCGCAGCACTTGCTCCACCACGGTGTGGTCGTTCACCCCCAGCCCCACTTGCTTGAGCAAGCCCTCAGTTTTAAGTCGGCTCAGCTCGGGCAGGGTTTCATCCAGAACTTGTTTGAACACCTCAGCCGCCCGGCTGCCCTGCGTGGCGGCATCCATGTCGTGTACATAAACCACATCAAGCTGTGCCAAGCCTAGGCGTTGCAAGCTGTCTTCTACACTGCGCCGCACGCCTCGGGCCGAAAAATCCCAGTGCTGCACAAAGGGCAAGGTGTCCACATAACTGTGCTGTTCACGCGGTACTTCGGCTTGAGGCGTCAGTAAACGCCCCACCTTGCTGGACAAGCGCAAGCCGCTGCGCGAATGGGCACGCAAGGCATCGCCCAAACGGCGCTCGGACAAGCCATGCCCGTAATGGGGGGCGGTGTCAAAGCTGCGGCAACCCTCTGCCCACGCGACATCGACCAAGCTGCGGGCCGCCTCATCGCTCATGGCTTGGAAAAGATTGCCCAGCGGTGCGCCGCCAAACCCCAGGCGCGCGCCATCGGTGCAGGGCAAAAAGATGGTGGTGTTCATTCAGGTTTCCAACAAAACAAGGTGTACATATTAGAGAGCAAACAGGCGCTTGGCGTGGCCTGACACACCTCAATTCCGACAAGGGTAATTACTGTGGGAGGGCGTCGGGCTTGTAGCTAACATGTTAGTCAGTCATGCTGAAAAACATCTCACCCCTCCTGACCCCGCAATTGCTGTTTGGCCTGGCCAAACTGGGCCACGGCGATGATGTGGCCTTGGTCGACGCCAATTTTCCGGCCGACCGGATAGCCGAGGAAGCCGGTGCCTTGCTGGTCAATTTACCCGGGCTGAGCACCACCGAGGTGTTGCAAGCGGTGCTGAGCGTGCTGCCCTTAGACACCTTTGAGTCGCCCTGCAGCTGGACCATGCAAGTGGTTAACGATGCCCAGGCGGTTCCCTTGCCCGTGGCCGAGTTCCGGCAACTCTTTAAGTCCCAGTCAGAGGCCGAACCTGCCAGTCTGGAACGCTTTGCTTTTTATGCACAAGCCCGAACAGCCCGTTTGGTGGTGCAAACCGGCGACTTGCGTAAATACGCCAACATCTTGCTGCGCAAGGGCGTGATTGCCTGTGATTGATGCGAGCATGAGCACCCCCCCGATCAACCAAAGCCTGCGCGCCCGCGCCTACGAAAATTTCAGGCAACAAATTTTGCAGGCCAATGTGCAGCCGGGCCAATTTGTCTCGCAACGTGAACTGATGCAGTTGCTGGACATGCCGCTGGGGGCCGTGCGCGAGTTGATTCCACGTCTGGAAGCTGAAGGCCTGCTGCGCACCGTGCCACAGCGGGGCTTGCAAATTGCCCATGTCGACCTCAAGCTGATCCACAACGCTTTTCAGCTTCGCGCCATGCTGGAGCGCGAAGCGGCGCTGCATTTTGTGCAGGTCGTCAGCGATGCCGACCTGGCCAACATCGAGCAAGCGCACCTGAGCATCGTGCAGCGTGCAGCACAAGGCCCCATTACCGATGATTTACTGACCGAAGCCACCTCGGTGGACTGGGGCTTGCACGACCTGATGATCGACACGCTGGGCAACGAATTGATTTCGCAGACCTACCGAATCAACAGCTTGCGGGTTCGCTTGATTCATCTGGAGCGCTCCACTTTGTCGGCCGAAGTGCTGTTGCCCGCCATGCAGGAACACCTGAACCTGATCGCGGCCCTGAAAGCACGTAACCCCCAAGCCGTGGCCGAGCATGTCGGCTTTCACATTCATTGCGCCCATCAACGGGTGTTGGGGCAAGACCGCCGCGTGTTGAGCCGCGCCACGCAAACCCAAGATTCACCCACCCCACTCCCGGAGCCCACTTGACCTCCTCGCTCACCAACTCCCGCAATGGCTTTCAGGGCATCTGGCCGGCCATGCTCACCCCGCTCGATGCGCAATTGAACATCGACCACCCCAAACTGGCAGCGCACGCGTTGTCTTTGATCAGCGCCGGTTGCGGCGGGGTGACCCTGTTTGGCACCACGGGCGAAGGCCCCTCGTTTTCGTCCAGTGAACGCAAAGAGGCAGTCGAGAAATTGATTGCCAACGGGGTGCCCGCCGAACGCATCATGGTCTCTACCAGTTGCGCCGCCGTCACCGAAACGCTGGACCTGACACGCCACGCTGTGGGCCTGGGCGTGCATGGTTGCCTGGTGCTGCCGCCCTTCTTTTTCAAGGGCGTCAGCGATGAAGGCATCCTGAACGGCTACACCCAAATCATTGAAGGGGTGAACCGCAAAGACTGGCGGCTTTACCTGTATCACATCCCGCAAGTGATCGGGGTCAACCTGACGCACAACGTGATTGCCCAATTGCTCCAGCGTTACCCGGAGATCATTGCTGGCATCAAAGACAGCTGTTGCGACCGGGCGCATTCGGTGGCGCTGGCCCAAGCCTTCATGCCCCCTATTACGGTGTATGTGGGCTTCGAACCAGACCTGCCCACCATGGGCGCTTTGGGCAGTACAGGGGCAATCAGCGGCCTGGCCAACTTCATGCCGCGCATCGTGCACCGCATGGTGCTTGAATCGGGCTCACCTGGCACCGCCCACGATGCGCAACGCGTGCAAAGCATGCTCGACATGCTGCAACCCCATTCGCTGATGCCTGCGCTCAAAAGCGTCATGGCCACCTTGCACAATGACCCCGGCTGGTTGCGGGTGCGTGCCCCCCTGGTGGCCTTGACCCCGGAAGCCCACGCCGCATTCAGCCGAAAGGTGCAAGACTTTCACATTGACAGCGCCCACGAATAAGTTCCTTTACCCGTCCGTTTTATCCACCCCAACCCCAGGAGACAAACATGAAAACCACATCCACCCTGCGTCGCGGCCTGTTGGCCGCCAGCCTTTCGGCTCTGGCCGTTGGCGGCATGCTGAGCGTGAGCACGCAAGCGCTTGCGCAAACCAAAATTCCGATGCGCATCTCCACGCCCGCCGTGCCAGACGACTGGCACGCCAAGATGTGGACCGTGTTCAAGGACTCGCTCGACAAATCAGCGCCCAACCAGTTTGACACCCAAATCAACCTGAACGCCTCTTTGTTCAAGCAAGGCACCGAGCCTGCCGCCATGGCCCGTGGCAACCTCGAGCTATCGTCCATTTCAGCCTTCGACATTGCCAAATTGGTGCCCGAGTTCTCCATCTTCACCTCTGGCTATGTGATACGCGATCCTGCTCACCAGCAAAAGGTGTTTGACGGCCCGATCGGCGAGAGCCTGTTCAAAACGGTTTCCGAAAAGATGGACGTGACCATTTTGTCCACCGTCTACCTGGGGACCCGACAGGTCAATTTGCGTGAAGCCCGTCCGGTCAGAACTCCGGCCGACCTGAAAGGCATCAAGCTGCGCATGCCCGGCACCAAAGAATGGTTGTTTTTGGGTGAAGCGCTGGGAGCCACGGCCACACCTTTGGCCTTTGGCGAGGTTTATCTGGGTCTGAAAACCGGCACCATCGACGGCCAAGACAACCCACTGCCCACCGTGCGCGCAGCCAAGTTTTACGAAGTCACCAAGCAATTGGTCTTGACCAACCATTTGGTGGACGGTATTTTCATTGCCATTTCCAATAAAACATGGAACGGTTTGACTGCCGCGCAAAAGCAAAGCGTCAAGGCCGCAGCCCAAGCCGCCTCGCAATACAACAATGAGAATCGCATCAAAGAAGAAGGCCAGATCGTGGACTTCTTCAAGCAGCAAGGTTTGCAGGTCACCACCCCCGACCTTGAGGCGTTCCGCAAGTCGGTGCAAGACACCTATGCCAAGTCCGACTACGCCAAAGTATGGCCTGCTGGTTTGCTTGATCGCATCAACAACACCCGCTGATCCATGCAGGTTTTAAAAAAAGCCGCCAACACGTTTGGCGGCGTGATCTTCTTCTGCCTGTTCCTGACTTTTCTGGTGCAGATCACCGCACGCTTTGGATTCAACCGGCCCCTGCCCTGGACCGATGAACTGGCGGTGATTCTTTACCTTTGGGTCATATTGTGGGCGGCGGCCTTCATGGTGCCCGAGCGCGAACAGGTGGTTTTTGATTTGCTCTGGAACAGTGTCGGCAAGGGCACCCGCCGCGTCATGCGCATTGTGGGCAACCTCATGGTGGGGGGCTTGGCTGCAGTGGCCATACCGGCCAGCTGGGACTATGTGCATTTCATGGCGCGCGAGTCTTCGCCGGTGCTGGGCCTTTCATTTCAGTGGGTGTTTTTGCCCTTTGTGCTGTTGTTGGTGGCCTTGGTGGTGCGCAGTGCCGTGGGCATCTGGCAAGCGGTCAAAGGGCAGGGCCTTGAAGCCCAGGGGTTGATACCATGAGTTTGGCTTTATGGGCCCTGGTGGGGGTGGTGGTCTTGGGCATGCTGATGCGCATGCCCATCGGGTTTTCCATGCTCATGTCCGGGGTGGCCTATCTGTTGGTCAAGGGACAAGACCTGGGGCTGGTGGCAGAGCAGGTGAGCAACGGCTTGTACAACAGCTATGTGTTGCTGGCGGTGCCGCTGTTTGTGTTTGCCGCCAACATCATGAATGCGGGCACGGTGAGTGAACGCATCTTTGATTTTTGCCGCATCTTGGTCGGCCGCATGCGCGGCGGCCTGGCCCAAGTGGATATTTTGGTGAGCGTGATCTTTTCCGGCATGAGCGGCAGCGCCATTGCTGACGCGGCAGGGCCGGGGCTGGTCACCATCAAGCAAATGCTGAAAAAGCCCGAATACACCCCCGGCTTTGCCGGTGCTGTGGTGGTGGCCAGTGCCACGCTGGGCCCGATCATTCCGCCCTCTATCCCCATGGTCATTTATGCCTTGGTGTCCGGGGCATCGGTGGGTGCGCTGTTTTTGGGTGGCGTGGTGCCCGGCGTGTGCATGACCATTTTGATGATGACCGTGGTGCATTACATTGCCCGCAAACGCAACATGCCACGCGAAGACCCCATTCCCATGAAAGAGTGGCCAGCCATAGTGTTTCGGGGGGCTTTGCCCTTGTCCATGCCCATCGTGTTGCTGGGCGGCATTTATTCGGGCGCATTCACGCCCACCGAAGCGGCCGCAGTGGCGGCTTTGCATGCGCTAATCCTGGCTGCATTTGTCTTCCGCGCCCTCAGTTGGCGCTCGTTTTGGGGGGTGGTGCTGGAGTCCACCCGCTCCAGCGCCGTGATCACCATCATTCTGGCCGGTTCGTTCATGCTGAACTATGCCTTCACCTCCGAGGGCGTGCCTCAAGCCATGGCCGCCTGGGTGGACAACCTGCACCTGAGCCGCTTGCAATTTTTGTTCATGGTGAACGCGCTGTTTTTGGTGTTGGGCTGTTTCCTCGATGTGTCGGTCTTGCTGCTGGTCTTTGTGCCCATGTTGTTGCCCGCAGCCAAGTTGTTGGGGGTGGATTTGGTTCACTTCGGCGTGCTGGTGGTGTTGAACATGATGATCGGCCTGATTCACCCGCCCTTTGGCATGCTGCTGTTTGTGACCAAGGCGCTGACCGGCATACCAATTGGCGACATGATGCGCGAGGGTTGGATGTTCTTGGTCATGTTGCTGGGCTTGTTGGTGGCCATCACCCTCTTCCCCCAAATTGTTTTGTGGTTGCCCCAAACCATGGGTTACGGCACGCCGGGGGCAGGTTGATGTCGGGTGCCATGGATGTGGTCTGCGTGGCCAGCTGGAATGTGGATTTGATTGCCCACATTGCACAGCCGCTGGCGCGGGGACAAACCCAAATGGCCCAACACTTTGAACGCCTGCCCGGCGGCAAGGGCAGCAACGCCGCCATTGCCGCCGCACGTCAAGGCGCGCAAGTGGGCTTGATTTCACGCATTGGGGGCGACGACTTCGGGCAAATGGGTCTGGACCTGTGGGCGCGGGAAGGCATTTCAAGCCAATTCGTGCTGCGCGCTGAAGGCGAGGCCAACGGCACGGCGCTGATTTTGGTGTATGCGGATGGCAATAACTCGATTGCCGTTTTTCCGGGCGCAGGCGCGGGCATGTCAGTGGCACAGGTGACCGCCGCAAAACCCCTGCTGAGCCAAGCGCGGGTGGTCATGTCCTCTTGCGAGGTGCCTTTGGCTGCGACCCAAGCGGCTTTTGAGATCGCCCGAACCCACGGTGTCTTGACCTTGCTGAACCCGGCCCCGGCAATGCCCTTGCCCGACACCTTGTGGCCGCTGGTGGATGTGCTCACACCCAACGAAGGGGAGCTGTTGTTGCTGGCCGAGGCAAACGACATCGACTCGGCCGCCCAGCGTCTGCTGCAAAAAGGCGTCGGGGCGCTGGTGGTCACGCTGGGTGAGCGCGGTTGCGCCTTGTTTCGGCCTGGCGAAGACCCTGTTCATATACCCGGTCATGCCATGCAAGTGGTGGACACCATCGGTGCCGGAGACACCTTTACCGGCACTCTGGCTGTTGCGCTGGCCCGGCAAACCCCTTGGCCCGATGCGCTGCGATGGGCCAATGCGGCTGCGGCCTTGTCCACGCAGGCCCACGGTGCCGTGACCGCCATGCCCACCCAACTTGAAGTGCGGTCCCTGTTGCAAAACCCGCTTTAACGCTGCCATGGTTTGGTGGACCTGCAGCTCGCCATAATGCGTGATGCGTTTTTTAAGTCGCTCTTCCTCTTCCCCGCTTGCTTTAGGGCCATTCAGTGTTTGGCTGTCTTTGCCCCAACTCATCACCTGGGGCAGTGTGTTCTACACCTTCTCATTGCTTATGCAACCCCTAGAGACCGAGCTGGGCATGAGCCGCGCCGAGTCTTCGCTGGCTTTCAGCTTGGCTTTGCTGGCCGAGGGCGCGATGGCTTACGCGGTGGGCCGCTGGATTGACGCCGGTCACGAGCGTTGGGTCATGTCGCTGGGTTCAGTCTGGATCGGCTTGGGTTTGTTGGGGCACAGTTTTGTCCAGTCCGCGGCGGGGTTTTATATGGCCTGGATCTGGCTGGGGCTGGGCATGGCCGCCACTTTGTACACCCCGGCTTTTGCGGTGGTCACGCGGCGCTTTGCCCAAGACTTTCGCCGCGCCATCATTACCCTGACCTTTTTGGGAGGGCTGGCCAGCACGGTGTTTATTCCCCTGTTTGCTTGGTGCATGGACCTTTGGGGCTGGCGGCACGCACTGTGGGCGTTGGCCGCGCTGCAGTTTGCAGTGTGCTTGCCCTTGCACATGGTCTTGCTTAAGGATGCCCCTCGTCCGCACGATGTCTCCCGAGCGGCCTTAACAGACTCACATTCCGGTTTGCAAGAGGCTCGGGTTTCGGTACGCGAACATCTGGGCCGCTCACCTTTTTGGCTGTTGGCAGTGTTCATGGTGTTGACGATGGCGGTCGCCTCTGCCTTGCCCGCACACATGATTGCCTTGCTGCAA
This sequence comes from Limnohabitans sp. Rim8, assembly GCA_945877725.1. Taxonomy (GTDB): domain Bacteria; phylum Pseudomonadota; class Gammaproteobacteria; order Burkholderiales; family Burkholderiaceae_C; genus Limnohabitans_A. The sequence goes on along the minus strand of CAMDXR010000002.1, from coordinate 16,303 downwards.
GAGCTAGGCTTGACCCCTGCTTGGGTGATTGCGGTGCCCGCAGCCATTGGGGTGATCCAAGTGCTGGGCCGTTTGGTGTTGTTTGTCTTTGAACGGCACTGGGATGTACACACTGCCAACCGCTGGATTACGGGCTTTATTCCCATGAGTTTGCTGGTGTTGTTGCTGGCGGGTTTTCACCCCATGGGGGCCATGGTGTTTGTGCTGTTGTTTGGTTTGGGCAACGGCATGATCACCATCGTCAAAGGCACGGCCTTGACCCAATATGTGAGTCGTGAACATGTTGGGCATCTGAATGGCTTGATGGGGATTCCCACTGCATTGGCCCGAGCAGCGGCCCCTTTGGTGGTGGGTTTGCTGTGGTCACCCACAACAGGCTACACGACCGCCTTGTGGTGCTTGCTGGGGCTCAGCCTGTTGGCCACCGCAGCGCTTTGGATTGCGCAGAAAAACGCGCTTAAACAACCGTAAAGCCACTTTAAAGCCTGATGGAAGTGCTTTTGAACTGGCTTTGAATTGCCTTTGAACAGCTTTTTGACCCGCTTGACTCCCCTAAAGTAGCTCTCCCCTGCGGGCGAATGTGAGCTAGAAGTTGCTCTCGTTGTGGGAGGCCGCCCCTGCGGGCGAATGGTGAAAAAGGCAGAGAGACTGAACGAGGTTGTGGCTTTTGCGAACATTCGCATGACGACCTGACTGAGGAACTTCACAACCAATTGAGAGCAGTGAACTGATCAGCGGGTCAACCAGCGGCGGGCCGCAAAGCTGAGCACATCGACACAGGCCACCATGAGCAGCATGGCGCCCAAAATAGTGGCCGTCTTGTTCATTTGGAACAAGCCCATGTGAAACGACAGCATTTGGCCCAACCCGCCCGCCCCCACCACCCCCAGCACGGCGGCGGCCCGGATGTTGTTTTCCCAGCGGTACAAGGTGTAGCTCATGAGTTGCGGCAGCACTTGGGGCAAGGTGGCATAGGCAAATACGCGCAGCGGCCCCACGCCTTGTGCCCGCAAGGCCGCGCCTGGTCCGGCGGGTATGTTTTCCATGGCCTCGGCAAACAAACGCCCCAGCACACCACTGGTGTGCAAGCCCAGAGCAAGGGTGCCAGCCATAGGCCCCAGGCCCGCAGAAATCAACAACAAAGCGGCCCAAACCAACTCGGGAATGGCGCGCAAAGCATTCAACAGCCAGCGTGTGGGGCTGCGTAACCAAGCCGGATCTTGGCTGGACATGCGGCTGGCAGGGACCGCCAACGCCAGACCCAAAATAGCAGCAATGACCGTGCCCAATGCCGACATGGCCAGGGTTTCCCAGGCGGCCCAAGCCACTTTGCTTGCAAAAACAGGCGACACATCAGGCGGAAAAAATTCAGCCACAAAGCGCCCCATGCTGCGCGCAGCCTCCAAAGAAAAAAGCGCTTGCCACTCCAGCCCCAAAGTGGCAAAGCTGGCCACCACCAGCGCCAGCAAGGCCACCGTGAACCAGCAGGCCCGGCAGCGCGCATCGAACAGCGGGGGCGGCAGTTTGTAAGGCGGATTGGCCGCCAGACGCTGCACGGGCAGGGTGTTCCCTTTCATGCCATGCACCGAGCTTGGGGGCTGGTCAACGACGGGCTTCATGCCAGCGCCTCTCGCAGCCAGGCACTGACCCGGTCGGCCAGCGCCACCAGGGCAATGAACACGAGCAACAAGGTAGCAACCTCTCCGCCGTTGAACATCTTCATGGAGTTGTCCAACTGTTGGCCCAGCCCACCTGCCCCGACAAAACCCAGCACCACAGACGAGCGAATGGCACATTCCCAGCGGTACACCGTGTAAGAGGCCAGTTCGGCGGCATGGCTGGGCAACAAGGCATAAACAAAGGCCTGCAGGCGTCCACTGCCATTGCGCATCAGGGCCTGGGTGGCATGGGTTTCACCGCTTTCCAGAATTTCGGCATACACCTTGCCCAACATGCCGCCATAGGTCAACGCGATGGCCAGCACCCCTGCCGTGGGGCCCAAACCGACCACGCGCACAAACACCAAGGCCCAGATCAACTCGGGAATGCTGCGCAAAACAATCAGCATCACCCGCACGCCCCCGCGCAACACGGCAGGCCCACGGTCCATGCGGCCGGACAAGGCCGAGAGCGACAACACGCGTGTGGCCAGCAGGCTCAAGGGCACGGCAAGCGCAAACGCCAGCGTGACCCCTGCCGTCGCCATGGCCACGGTGCGCCAGGTTTCGCGGGCCACCAATTGCAAAAATTCAGCGTTGTGAACCAGTGGCCAAAAGCTGCTCAAAAAATCTGCCGTGACCTTGCGGTTTTCGGGTTCCCAAAGCACCCACAGGCGAAACTCAGTGGCCACAAACAAGGGCCACAACAAGACCGCCGCCAAACTGAGCCAAAACACCCGCAAGACAAACGCCGGGTCGCGTACAGGTGGCCGTGCCCGCAAAGCGCCCAAGCGGGCAGCAGCAGACGTTTGAGAAACCGGCAAATGGGACACGCGGTCAGACATGGCGGGGAAATAGTGGCCGCTCAGCGGCAATGCATCGCCACAGGCGCAGCGGCCTCAGGCAAAGACCCGATCTGCGCCAGAGTGTCGGCGCCAAGCAAGGGTGCCTCGCCACGCAGCTCGTGTTCGTGCTGCTCATACAAACGGGCCAGGCGCTCCGGGGTGACTTGTACGGCAGGCAAATCAAAAACCAACTGCCCCTCACGCAGCCCAATGATGCGGGGGAAATGGGCCAGCGCCATGTCCACCTGGTGCAAGGTGGCCACCAACGTGATCTGACGCTCGCGCGCCAAGCTCACCAGAGCGGCCAATGCCATGCGGGCGCGCATAGGGTCGAGCGCCGACAAGGGTTCGTCGATCAGCCACAAACCGGCCGGGGCCAGCAGGGCGCGGGCCAAGCCCACGCGTTGACGCTCACCGCCGGACAAACGGTCGACACGCTCGAACAATTTGCTGTCCAGGTCAAAATGGCCCAGCGCCTCGAATGCGGCCGGAATATCGGCCGGATAAAACAAAGAACGCAGACTGGCCCACACCCCCATGGCGGGCAAACGCCCCGCCAACACCGAGGTCACCACCCTTTGACGCGGTGGCAGGGGTGGCACTTGCGGGGCCAAAAACAACTGTCCACGAAGCTGCCGCAAAGCCCGGGCCGACAGACGCCACGGGTCTTGACCCGCCAGTTGCAAGTGGCCCCGAGTGGGCGGCTGCGCACAGGCCAGCACTTGCAACAAGGTGGTTTTGCCTGCCCCCGAGGGACCAATCACGGCAACCTGCTCACCCGCAGCCACTTGCAAACTCAGCCCCTGCAAGGCAGGAGTGGCACTGGGCAGCGCCGCCGGATGTCTCGCCTCTAGGGCCTGTAGATCAATGTTCACGGCAAACGGAAATGGGCCAAATCAGAGCAAGCCTGCACTGCGTGCCGCCGTTTCCAGGCCCTTGTAGTTTTCTGGCGTGGTGCTCAGGTAACGGGTGGCGCGGTTGAGTTTCAGAATCTCGGCATGCTCAGGATTGGCAGGGTTAAGGGCCAACAGTGCAGCCTTGATCTTTTCACGCAAATCAGCAGGCATATCGGCATGCACCGACCAGTTGTAATTGAAGTAAGGGGGGGTGGTGTAAAAAACGTTCACCGCCTGGGTGTCCACTTTATTTTCAGCGACGAACTTTTTCCAAACCGTGATGTCCAGTGCAGCAGCGTCCACCTTGCCACTGACCACTGAGGCGATGGTCGCATCGTGTGCGCCGCTATAGGCCACACGCTTAAAGTCTTTTTCGGGCTCGATATTGGCTTGCAACAAATAGCTGCGCGGCATCAGGTGGCCCGAAGTGCTGCTTTGCGAGCCAAACGAGACCTGTTTGCCTTTCATGTCGGCCAGGCTTTTGATGCCCGAGCTGGTTTTGGCAATGAACACCGACTGAAAGCGGGTGTCTTCTTCGCGCTGTGCCAGGGGCACGATCTTGCCGTTAGAACGGATGTTGGCCTGCACAAAAGTGAAGCCGCCAAACCAGACCACATCCACCTTTTTGTTGACCAAGGACTCTACAGCCGCAGGGTAATCGGTGACCGGGGTGAACTGAACCTTCATGCCCAAATGCTTTTCCAGGTAATTGGCCAAGGGAGTGAACTTGCGCACCTGCTCGGTCGCAGCCTCTTCGGGGATGGTGGTCACGCGCAAAGTGGTTTGCGCACTTGCTGCAGACGAGAACAAGGCAGTTAGGACAGTAATGGCGGTAAGGGCTAACAAACCTGAGAAGGCCGAAACCCGGATTTTGGAGAAAAACGAAAAATTCATGGCGAGGTCTTCAATCGAGGTGAAGTGCTTTGAAAAAGGGCTCAATTACACCCTGAAATGTAAGTACCCGGCCAGCAGGGGCCAAAAGGACGCCCCCAATGCCCCCTGCAGCACCCAACTCTTCAAAGCGCCAGGCACTTTGAGTTGGGCCGCACTGACTTAATATGCGGCCATGCCCAATGCCCAATTCATCCAGATTTCTCAACCCAACGCTGCGGCCGTTGCCCAAGAATTGCTGCAAGGGCTGTGTGCCCCGCAGGCCATGACCTCACCCAAATACCTGTACGACGCGCTGGGCTCGCGTCTGTTCGAGGCCATCACCGAGTTACCCGAATACGACGTGACCCGCACCGAAGCCCGCGCGATGCAACTGCACAGCAGCGACATGGCCATGCACCTCCCGAAAAACGCTTGCTGGATTGATCTGGGCGCGGGCAATTGCGAAAAAGCCGGTCGTTTGCTGGGCCCCATGGCGGCCGGACGCTATGTGGCAGTGGATATTTCTGTTGACTTTTTACGCAGCGCGATCGAGAACCTGCAACGTCAACACCCTGATCTGCCCATGATGGGCTTGGGCACCGACTTTTCGTGCGGCCTGGATTTGCCTGATAGCCTGAACCTTGACCCTGCCCAGCCACGCGTGCTGTTTTACCCCGGCTCCAGCATTGGCAACTTCACGCCCGAGCAAGCGGTGGGCTTTTTGCGCAGTTTGCACAGCGCCTGCGGCACGGCCGCCTCAAGCGGCTTGCTTATAGGGGTGGATTTGCTCAAAAATGCCGACGAGCTCGAAGCCGCCTACGACGATGCGCTGGGCGTGACTGCCGCCTTCAACCTGAACTTGTTGTTGCACATCAACCGCTTGGTCGGCAGCGACTTTAAGGTGCGCGACTGGCAGCACCTGTCGCGCTTCAATGCCGAACAATCGCGCGTAGAAATGCACTTGCGGGCACGCCATGCCTTGCGGGTGCAATGGCCGGGTGGTGAACGCCTGTTTGCAGCCGGACAGACCATTCACACGGAAAATGCCTGCAAATGGACGGTTTCCGGGTTTGATGCTTTGCTGCAATCGGCAGGCTTCAAAAGCACCCGGTGCTGGACCGACCCGGCCACTCGTTTTGCCCTGTTCTGGGCCACGGCTTGAGCTTGTCGCCCAATTGATTGGGTGCCGCCGCAAGCCTGTCCATAATGAATTCAACACGGCATTCTGGCCGTGCATTCATACACCTAACAGGAGACTTGCATGTTGAACGATCTGAAAGACAAAGTGGTTTTGATCACCGGTTCCAGTACCGGCATCGGCGCTGCGGCTGCCGTGGCGTTCGGCAAGCTGGGGGCTCGGGTGGCGGTGCATTACAACAGCAGCAAAGGCCCCGCCGAAGAAGTGCTCCTAGCCGTCAAGGCCACAGGGGCCGAGGCGGTTTTGCTGCAAGGTGACGTGATGGATTCAGCCGAGTGCCGACGCTTGGTAGACGACACCGTCAAGGCGTTTGGCCGCATCGACATCCTGATCAACAACGCCGGGGCCTTGGTGCAACGGGTGCCCATTGAGGAGATCACCGACGCACTTTTTGACAACGTGGTTTACCTGAATGTGCGCTCGGCCATGATGTGCACCGCCGCAGCCGTGGCGGCCATGCGCCAGCAAGGGCAAGGGGGCGTGGTGATCAATGTCACCTCGGTCGCGGCACGCCATGGAGGCGGGGCCGGTGCCTCACTTTATGCAGGCTCCAAAGGCTTTGTCTCCACCATGACCCGAGGTTTGGCCAAGGAATTGGTCAAAGACAAGATCCGCGTCAACGCCGTGGCACCGGGCGTGATTACCACCCCGTTTCATGAGCGCTTTTCGACACCCCAAATGTTGGAAGGTTTCAAGGCCACTATTCCCATGAACCGCCTCGGCACAGCCGAAGAATGTGCCGGTGCTTTTGTTTATTTGGCCTCAGAGCAAATGTCGGGCTATGTGACAGGCCAGATCATTGAGGTCAATGGCGGGCAATACATGCCCTGAACACATTCCCTGAACTCAGGCCCTGAACATCAATGGCCTGACGGGTACAAAACGGTCACGCGCCACAGGCTGCGTGGCCGAGTCAGGTCTATCAGGGGCGCACTGTGCAACAGCAAGGCGTTGTCCCAAACAATGACATCACCGTTTTCGTAGTGGTGCGTGTAGCAATAAGCCTCTTGCGTGGCGTGCGCCGCCAGTTCGCGCAACAAGGCCAGCGCCGCATCATCGGCCATGCCCTCGATGCCAAACGAGCTGCCACTCACGGCATACAGGGCAGGTTGGCCGGTGAAGGGGTGTTTTTTGACCAAGGGGTGCCGCACCCAGTTCACCCTTTTGGCTTGCGCTGGGTTGAGCACCGACGCAACGGTTCGCGATTGCTGATCCATATCGTCCCGGTTGCCATAGTGGTGCTTGACCACCAAGTTTTGAATTTTTTCTTTGGTACTGCTCGGTAAATCGGCATAGGCTTTGGCCTGGTTGGCAAACGTCGTGCCATTCGGGGCGGGGGGCACATCTTGCGCGTGCAAGATGGTGCACCGCGCCACATCGTCCAAATAAGAATAGTCGGTGTGAAAATAAGTGCCTGCATCCACCAGACCGGTGGGCTTGCCGTCCTTAAAAACATTGGACAGCAAGAGAATATTGGCATCTTCCGGGTGATGAAATGTGTCAATGACATGGGGCGACGGCCGGCCCCACTGCTGGGCAAAGTTCACCATTTGAGCGGCTGTGAGCGACTGGTTCTTCAGCACAATGAACCCATGCCGATGCAAGGCGTCGCCTAACCACTGCTTTTGCGATGTGTCCAGGGCTTGTGCCAGATCCAGGCCCTGAATCCGCGCCCCCAAAACATCACTTAAAGGCGTCAGTTGCGGCATGGCTCAATTGATCATTTCAGGTGAAAAGAGGCGTGGCAGAAACAGGGCAATTTCAGGGAACACAATCACGCCCAGCAAAACAAACAGCATGGGAACCACCATGATCATGGTGTCCTTTAAAGCGAAGCGCAGGGGCACTTTGGCCACCGCACACGAAATCATCAGACACATGCCATAAGGCGGTGTGACCAAGCCAAAGGCCAGGGCCAAAATGCCCACAATGGCAAAGTGCACCGGGTGCATGCCCACCGACTGGGCCAAGGGTTGCAAGGTAGTGCCCACAATGATGATGGCCGGGATCGCATCCAAAAAGCAGCCCACCACCAAAAAGGCTGCTGCAATAAACAAGCCCACGCCAATCACCCCCATGCCCCAAGTTTGCACGTTAGACAACAAGGCCTTGGGGATTTGGTAATAGGCCAACAACCAGCCAAATACCGAGGCCGTGCCCACGCAAAACAAGGCCACAGCAGACAATTTGCCAGAGTCCAATACCGCAGCAATAAATTGTTTGAAACCCATTTCACGGTAGAAAAACAGCGACAAAAGAGCGGCATACAGCACCGCTGCAGCCGCAGACTCGGTGGCCGTGAACCAACCCAACAAAATGCCTCCCACAATGATCAAGGGGGTCATCAAGGCCGGTATGGCCACCCCGGCCGACTTGACCAACTCTGCGAAATCGGCACGCGGATACACCGGGTAATTGCGCCTGACCGCATAAGCATGCACCGTGGCCATTTGGGCCAAGCCCAGCAACAAGCCAGGCACAATGCCCGCCAAATACATCGCACCGATGGAGGTAGAGATCACGCCACCCCAAACCACCATCAAGATGGAAGGCGGAATGATGACTGCCAACACGGCGGACACTGCCGTGACGGCAATTGAGAACGACAGGTCGTACCCCTCCTTGACCTGCGCCTCGATGAACAACTTGCCTTGCCCTGCGGCGTCGGCACTGGCTGAGCCAGAAATGCCCGCAAAAAACACCGACAACAACACATTGATTTGTGCCAAGCCACCTGGGAAATGCCCCACCAACGCCCTAGACAAACGCATCATCCGATCGGTGATGCCGCCCGCATTCATCAAATTAGCGGTCAAGAGAAAGAACGGGACCGCCAACAAAATAAAGGAGTTGTAGGTCTTGAATGTTTCATTGAACAAGACCATGGGCGAAAGACGGGGCTCGAGCACTAAAACCGGCAATGAGGCCAGTCCCAAGGCAAATGCAACAGGCACCCTGATGGCCAAAAGGAAGAAAAAACCTCCAAAAAGAATCAGTGCCGCCATCCCCGGAGAAAACAATGCTGAGGTCAAACTACTGACTCCTGGTTCGCACTTTCATCACCATCCGAGGCGCTGAACATGTGGTGCAACAAAAAAACAATCCAAAGAAAACCGGATATCGGCCAGGCAATGAAAATCCACCACATGGGCATATCGGCCAGCTCGGAGGTCTGGTTCCATCCGAATTGCGTGAATTCGATGCCCCAGTAAAAAATCACGCCTGAAAAAACAAGCATGAAAAATTGGCATAAAAAAAGCAAAACACGGTTGGTTCGTTCGGAGAGCTTTGGCAAAAAGTCCACATCAAAATGCATTTTTTCCCGCACCCCGATGGTCGCACCGAGCATGATCAACCAGATGAAAAAAAACCGACTCATTTCCTCCGTCCACATGTAGCGGGGAATGAAATCGGTGTACCTTGAAAATATCTGCAAACAAACTGGCACCAACAGCAGCAGCAGGGTAAAAACCAGCAAAAACGCCAACAGATCGTCAATGAGGCGCAGGATTTTGTTCATGGGTGATTGACCGAAAAATCAGCAGGGGTGTTTGCAAACAAACACCCCTGCAAGACCTTTACTTCAAGGCATTGATTTTGGCGTAGATGGCATCAGCGCCCACTTCTTTGGCATAGGCGGCCATGACCGGGTCCACCAACTTTTGCATTTCAGCGCGTTGGGTAAACGGCACCTGCTTGAGCTTGCCTTCTCTGGCGTACTTGTCCAGTTTGGCCTGGTCTTCGGATGACTCAATCTGGCGCCCATAGGCCCCGGCTTCCTTGCCCGCTTTAACAATGGCGGCCTGCAAATCGGCTGGCAGCTTTTTCATGGTCTTGACCGAGAAGCACAGTGGCCGGATGGTGATGGCGTGGCGCGTCATCAAAATGCTGGGGGCGACTTCGTAGAACTTCATGGCCTCAACGCCTGCAGCCTCGTTTTCGCCCGCTTGGATCACACCGTTTTGGATGGCGTTGTAGACCTCGTTATAAGCAATCACGGTAGGGGTCATGCCGACTGCACCGAAAGTGCGGCTCCAGATGGGCGCACCTTGCACACGCACTTTAAGGTTTTTAAGTTCCGCTAAGTTGCCCGCTGGCTTGTTGGCAAAAATGTTGCGCACGCCACCCCCGGCATACCCAATCAACGCGACTTCGGCTTTTTGCTCCACCTCGTCAGCAATCGGCTTGAGGATGTCCTGGTCCAGGACTTTGTTCCAGTGGTTCAAATCGCTGAACAAAAACGGGGCGTCAATGAAAGGTGCCGCCTTAGAGAAGGTAGACATGTGGGCAGGCGAGACAATCGCATAGTCCACCGCTTTGCCTTGGTTCATGTAGGCAAAGTAATCTTTTTCCAGCCCCAATTCGCTGTTTTTATGCAGCACGAAGTTGACGGGCTTGCCGTAATACCGCTTCACAAGCTCTTCGAACCGAACCATGGTTTTGGTGAAGGCATGGTCGTCACCAAATTGGGATGCGCCGTGCAGTGTGATCGCGGCTTGTTGTGCATGCGCCGTCAAGGCCATGACCGATGAAAGAACCACACCCAGCAAAGGTTTCAAAAGTTTCATGTTTATGTCTCCTGTAGTGATCGGGACAACAACTTGTGACCGTTGTTGTTCTTAAACTCTAGGCCAAACCGACTCAATAAGTGCTGGGGTAAACCATGCATTTTTTTCCCTTGCTGTCACCAACGCGTCCTGCGCCTCTGGCCTGTCCGACCTTGAAAGTGATAACTTGAATACTTTCGCAGTGGCAGGCGATAGCCCATTCGCACCTCTGCCCAATGGAACAGGTCATTGAATCCAAATTCTGGATTCGTCATACGAAAGAATCTCATGAAACACATCGGTTTTATCGGTGCATCAGGCCTTATGGGGCACGGCATGGCCAAAAATTTGTTGGCCAAAGGTTTCCAGGTTTCTTTAACCGCCCACTCCAAGCGCGAGCCATTACAAGACTTGCTGGCCGCAGGGGCCAAATTGGCAGCGCACCATGCCGATCTTGCCGCTTGTGATGCGGTCATCATTTGCGTCACGGGCACACCCCAGGTCGAGGCCGCCTTAGAGGGGCCACAGGGACTGTTGAGTCGGGCACGCGCAGGTTTGGTGATCGTGGACGCGTCCACCAGCGAACCCGATTCCACCCGTCGCTTGGCCGCACGCTGTCAGGCCATGGGCATGACCTTGGTCGACGCCCCTCTGGCCCGCACACCAGTAGAGGCCGAAGCCGGCAAGCTCAACACCATGGTGGGGGCTTCGCCCGAAGTGTTTGCCCAGCTCGAGCCGATGCTCCAGGCCTATTGCGAAAACATTTTTCATGTGGGAGAAACCGGGTCGGCACATGTCATCAAGTTGCTCAACAACTTTTTGGCCCAAGCCATTGCCACCTCGGCAGCTGAAGCCTTTGCCGTGGGTGCCAAAGCGGGCGTTGATGTCGCGCAATTGGTGCGCGTGGTGTCGGCAGGCGGCGTCAACTCGGGTATTTTTCAGGCCATGGCCAAAACCTTGAACGGCGATTACTCGGGTTTGAAATTTGAATTGAACAATGCTTCTAAAGATCTACGCTACTACGTTCACCTGACCGAAAGCGTCAAAGCCCCTTCGATGGTGGGCACCAGCGTGCACCAAAGTCTGGTGACCGCCTGTGCTCTCGGTTTTGGGCCTGAACTGGTGCCCTCTTTGGTCAAGGCGCAAGCACAAATCAACCAAGTCAAAATCAGCGAAGGCAGCTGACATGGCAACCCGCATGGGCATGGCCTTGGTCGGTCTGGGTGCGGCCACTTTGCCGCACTTGCGAAGTTTGCAAGAACTGACAGACCGAATTGATCTGCGCTATGCGGTCTCACGCCACCCACACCCTGAGCGATTGCAGCCTTACACCGGGCCTGTGCAGTGGGTGAACTCGCTGGAGCCTGTTTTACAGGACCCACTGGTTCAAGCGGTGATCGTGGCCACGCCCCCGGCAACGCACCTGGACATTTGTCAACGCTGCTTTGCTGCGGGCAAACACGTCTTGCTCGAAAAGCCCCTTGAGCTGAATTTGGAGCGTTCTGCCCAAGTGGTTGAACTGGCTCGCCAAAGCGATCTTCAACTGGGTGTGGTGCTGCAACACCGCTTTCGAGAAGCCAGCCTGCTTTTGGAAAAGCTGCTGCGAGACGGTCGTTTGGGTGAAGTACAAGCCGCCTCGGTTCGGGTGCCCTGGTGGCGACCACAGGCTTATTACAACGAAGCCGGGCGGGGCACTTGGGCACGCGATGGCGGGGGTGTTTTGCTGACCCAAGCTATTCATACGCTGGACTTGTTCAGGTCTCTTGTGGGGGTGCAATCGGTCACCTCGGCCGTGGTCCGACAAACCCGGCTGCACCAAATGGAAACCGAAGACCATGTCAGCGCCTTATTGGTGCTGGGCAATGGGGCCCCTGGCGACCTGATGGCCACCACGGCCATGTACCCTGGCTACCCTGAATCGATCGAGATCATTGGCGAACGGGGCTGCGCCCGATTGATCGGTGCCAACCTGCACGTCAACTACCTTGACGACGAGCCCCTGAACCTGATCAGTGAAGGGGGCACGGGCAGCGGCGTCAACATGATGGATTTTTCGCACGGGCCGCACCGCGACTTGATCACTGATTTCATGGATTCAATCTTGCAAAACCGAATGCCTCGGGTGAGCGGCGCGGATGCGCTGAAAACCCATCACTTGATCCATGAATTGCTGCGTATGGGCTCGGCACTTCCGGCTTGAGGTCTCTGTCTGCGCTTTCTGAGGTTTGTTTGAACCTTGGCTTCGGCCCACAGGCCCACGGGTCAAAAAATTAACAGGCGACTGAGCGGAAGCCCGCAAACACATCTCGTCGCTCGGGCACAAAGAAGTTGCGATAACGCACATCCACCATGTGCTCTGAGGTGGCCTCACACGCGCCCTTTAAAACACGGTGCGTGTACCACCAGGGGGCCGAGTACTCCCGGTAAGGGTGGGCTACAAATCCCGGGTAAGGGGTAAAAGCACTGGCGGTCCACTCCCAGACTTTGCCCCAGACAAAATCGGGTGCACTGGCAGCACAAGCCCATTCAGCCTCGCTGGGGAGCCGTCGACCGGCCCACACGCACCAGGCCTGTGCATCGTGGGCGTTCACATGCACCACGGGCGCTTTCGGGTTCATGTCTTGCCATTGGCCAAATTGTTGCACTTGCCAATCGCCTTTTACGCAGCGCACATGCGGTGGCAGCGCGTGGCCTGTCGCTTGCAAAAATGGCAAGTAGCGCGCCCAAGTCACTGCCTGGGCATCGATAGAGAAGGCCGCCAATGCCACCCGGTGCGCTTGGCATTCGTTGTCAAAGGCAAAGCCCGTCCCTTGGTGACCCTCAGTCCAGACTTGCGCGGGGACACTGATTTGCGCAGCTTCAACCTGATATTGAGACCGCTCCTGACGCTGGCACAAGTGGCGTGGCAAATGCAGGCCCAAGGCCTGCGCCATGTAAACCGAGGCTTCGTTGTGCATGTCTTCGTGCTGCAGCGCCAAACGCCAAAAGTACAAAGCGTCGTCAGTGGCCTTGGGCACCGCCTGCAAAGCCACCAAACTGGCTTGCAAGGTATCGGCCAAGTAATGGTGCACACGCTCAAGATCAGGCAAGTCCAAGGTCCATCGGCTGTCGTGGGGCACGACACTGGAGTTGAAAAAAGCATCCGCTTCGGGCAAGCGCGAAGGCCCCCAGTCGTCACCGCTGCTGGTCCCCTGCGGGCCCAAATGGCGCTGGCGGTTGCGCAGCGTCCACCACTCCTGAAACCAGGCCAGGTGGCCCCACTCCCAAAGCGGCGGATTCATGCCGGGCAGGGGGGGCACAGACAAATCTGGCAAGGCTTGTTGCCATGCCTGCATCAAGCCCAGTGTGCGGGCTCGCGTGGCTTGCAGGGCAAGTGCCAAAGCCTGAGGCCCGGCTGTGCGGGCGGCGCTGCGCAGAGGGCCTTGGCATGAACCAGAAGTGGGTTCATCGGGGGACCGCCTTGCCTCGGCCGGGGTACTGCCATTCATGTATAAATCGCCCATGCAAAAACTTCGTGTGGTCATTGTCAGTCCCGCTTTGGCCGATGCCAACAACGGTAACTGGCAAACGGCCCGCCGTTGGCAAGCCCTGCTGTCCCCGCATTCTGCCCGCATCGTCAAACAATGGCCCGATGCCCTGGCCGAACAAGACCAGGTGATGCTGGCCCTGCACGCCCGGCGCTCGGCCGATTCGGTGCAGGCCTGGCATGCACAGCATGGTCAGCAAGGTCTGGGGCTGGCCCTGACAGGCACCGATTTGTACCGCGACATTCAGCACGACCCCAAGGCCCAAACCTCACTCGACTTGGCACACAGCCTGGTAGTGCTGCAAGATCTGGGGGCTAAATCCCTGCCGCCCAAGCACCAAGCCAAAGCCCGGGTAATTTTTCAGTCCACCGCAAGTCGCAAGACCCTGGCCAAAACCGCCCGGCATTTGCGCGTGGTCATGGTCGGGCATCTTCGTGAAGAAAAAGACCCCCTGACCCTGATGAACGCAGCACGCTTGCTGCCCACGGACAGCGGCGTCCTGATTGACCACATCGGTGCGCCACTTGACCCGTTGCTGGGTCAGGCCGCCCAAACCACCCAGTTGCAATGTCCACATTACCGCTGGTTAGGGGGCTTGCCGCATGCCCAGACTCTGCAACGCATCCAACGCGCCCACTTGCTGGTTCACACCAGTCGCATGGAGGGGGGGGCGCATGTCTTGATGGAGGCGATTTGCAGTGGCACACCGGTGCTGGCTTCCCGAATAGACGGCAATATGGGGCTGCTGGGCGAAGACTACAGCGGTATTTTTGAGGCGGGAGACGCGCAAGGACTGGCCAATTTGCTGCTGGCCTGCCGGAACCTGCAAAACGGTCACGACCTGGTGGCACACTTGGGGCATCAGTGCGCCTTGCGCGCACCCTTGTTTCAACCGCAGGCCGAACGCGCCGCCTTGCACCGCTGGGTGCAAGACCTCTGGACACATTAATGCAATCTTTAGATCAACCCGTGCTGCGAGACCTGGTGCTGGTGGGCGGTGGCCACAGCCATGTCGGCGTGTTGCGCATGTTCGCCATGAAGCCCGAGCCTGGGCTGCGCATCACGGTGATTTGCACCGACATCGACACGCCGTATTCGGGCATGCTGCCCGGCTACATTGCTGGCCATTACAACTTTGATGAAGTGCACATCGACTTGGGTCGCCTGTGTGCCTGGGCCGGTGCACGCCTTTACCGCGATACCGTGGTGGGAATTGACCGCCAACAACAGCGCGTGATTTGCAAAAACCGCCCTGCTGTGGCCTACGACTTGCTGTCCATCAACATCGGCTCCACTCCGCAGGTACAAAACGTTGAAGGCGCGCAGGCGCTGGCGGTTCCGGTGAAACCCATTGCCCAATTCAACCAACGCTGGCTGGCCCTGCTGGACAAAGTCCGCCAATGGCCCAGCTACAAGGGCCGCATGACCCTTGCCGTGGTGGGCGGTGGCGCCGGGGGCGTGGAATTGGTCTTGTCAATGCAATACCGTTTGCGCAATGAGCTCAAGGCGATCGGGCGCAACCCGGAAGACTTGCAGTTTGTTCTGCTGACCTCTGGCGACACGATCTTGCCCACCCACAACCCCGGCGTGCGCGCGCGCTTTGCCAAGGTGCTGCAAGAACGCAATGTCGAGGTCCACACGCAGGCCGAGGTCATACAAGTTTCACCCGGCTGCTTGCACACCCAAAAAGGCTTGACCTACGACGCCGACGAAACCATGTGGGTGACCCAAGCCGGTGGACCGGGCTGGTTGCAAAGCACCGGTTTGTCACTGGACGCACACGGTTTCATCCAGGTCAATGCCGAACTGCAGTCGCTGACCGATCCGCTGATTTTTGCTGCGGGTGACATTGCTGCGTTTACCGATCGGCCCTTGGAGAAAGCCGGTGTCTTTGCTGTGCGCATGGGCAAACCTCTGGCGGAGAATTTGCGCCGCAGCCTGCGCGGCCAAAAATTGCGCCCTTATGAACCACAACGCCAATGGCTGGCGCTGATCTCCACCGGCAACCGTTACGCCGTGGGTTCACGCGGGTGGTTGGGTTTTGCGGGCGATTGGGTGTGGCACTGGAAAGACCGCATTGACCGTCAATTCATGCGCCGCTTCACCGAATTGACCGCCATGCCATCGGGTCATCCAAATGACCCGGTCGGCATGAGCCTGAAGGCCATGCTGCAGGTGCTGAAAAACATCTACGCCCAAGGCCAGGCACCCAGCACCCGCATGACCCTCAGCGCCGAAGAGTCGTTGCAAGCCATCTCTGCCATCGCCATGCGCTGTGGCGGTTGCGGTGCCAAGGTGGGCACAGACATTTTGTCGCGCGCCTTGGGCAGTTTGAAGCCGGTTGAGCGCCCCGATGTGCTGATTGGCCTGCACTCACCGGACGATGCCGCCGTGGTGCGCGTGCCTGCCGGTATGGCCGTGGTGCACACCGTGGATTTTTTCCGCGCTTTCATTGACGACCCTTACCTCTTTGGCAAAGTGGCCGCGAACCACGCCTTGGGCGATATTTTTGCCATGGGTGCCGATGCCCAAACCGCCACGGCGGTGGTCACTGTTCCGCCTGGGTTAGAGAGCAAGGTAGAAGACTTGCTGATGCAAATGATGGGCGGGGCGATTGAGGTGCTCAACGCTGCGGGCTGCGCTTTGGTGGGTGGCCACACGGGTGAAGGCAAAGAGTTGGCGTTGGGCTTTGCCATCAATGGCCTGATCGACGAAACGATGACGGATGTCATGCGCAAGGGGGGCATGCAGCCTGGCGA
>CAMDXR010000001.1 GCA_945877725.1 Limnohabitans sp. Rim8 | reverse complement strand
GCCTTATTTTGAGCGAACCAGCCTTTTAATGGCGGTCACCGCCTCACGGGCATCGGTAAAAATGGCATCGGCCCCCAAGGCTTTGGGGCTTAATTCGTGCAATAGGAAAATCGGCCCGCCCAACACAATGCGCACCTTCGGGTTGCCCGAACTCTCCCTGAGGCTCTGAATAAGCAAAGGCAAGGACTGCAACTGCGACTCGATGGCCACCGAAATGCCCACCACGTCAAACCACTCGTTGGCTACGGCCCGCAGCAGCTCATCGCGGGTGGACGAGATTTCCAATACCACTTCGGCCCCAGCGTTGCGGAAAAAATCAGCCACGATGGTCAAGCCCAAAAAGTGCTGGGAACCGGGTGCGCAAGCCAGCATGACGCGCTCTTTGTCCCCTTGGTCTTGCGGGCCAGACTGAAACTCATAACCCAAACGGTAGGTGATCTGGTGCATCAAGGCCAAACCGCAGGTCACTTGGGTGAAATCACACAGGTCTTGTTCCCACAAAACACCCAAATGGCGCGCAGCAGGCGTGATCAGCTCCAAAAAAATGCGGTCGTGGGTCACGCCCCGGGCCATCAGCGCATCGACGACCGCGTTGGCATTCAGGGGGTCGCCTTTGATGCAATGCTGTGTAAATGGCAAAAATTCGGGCTGAGCCTCTGCCGGCCCATCCATGTTCAGGACCTTGGTGCTGGCATGAAAAAACTGCTGAGCATTGAGCAATCGTGGAATGATTTGCTTTTCGATCACGGCCAGCAGGGAATCTTTGCACTCCTCCTGCATGTTGCCGCGCTGTGTGAAACCATGCGACTGATCACCCAAGCCATTGAACTCAGACATGAGAATTCCTAGCAGCGTTTGCGTGTCAACCCTTGGGAAGTTGAAAACCGAGGCGTCAATTCGCCAGCGACATAGCATGCCGGTCCGCAGCTGCAGAATGGTTTATAAAATCTTCATTGATTTGAATCAAGCATGAAAACCCTAGGATTAATTAATAATAGTTATTATTTACATATTCAAAATGGTCCATTCAGGGAAACTGTTTCCAAATTCAGTACCGCCGCAATGCTGACCCAAACCAGGTAAGTCAGCAACAACACACTGGCCCAGCGCGAGAGTCGCCACAAGCCGACGATGAGCGCCACGATGGACAACCACAAGAAAACGACTTCGATGAGGGCCCAGTCCGGGCGTTGCCACTTAAAGTAAAGCGCGCTCCAAAACATGTTGAGGAAGGCATTGGCTGCAAACAAACCGGCCACCCGACGACGCAAAGCAGGCGTATCGGCGGCTTGCCATGCCAACCAGCCGCTGATGGCGCAAAGGGTAAAAATGGTCGTCCAGATCACCCCAAAGGCGGCATCCGGAGGTTTCCAGGCAGGTTGGCGCAGCGCAAAGTACCAAGGGCCAAGCTCGGTCAGGGCCGCACCGATGCCCGCCGTGGCGTAACTGAAAACAAAGGCCAAAGCCAGTCGGATCAAGGCTTGGGATTTCATGCGCCGCAAGGCGGCCATTCAATGGCAACCCCCGTTAAATGGAGGAATACAGCAAAAAATGGGTGGCTCACGTTCGGGCCAGCCCCAACAGGTGCGCCATGTCTTTCAGGAAGATGCGCACATGCGCCATTGGGTCTTTGCGGGCCAGTTCTTTGTTCATGTACGACTCGAAGGTCAGGCGTTGCACATCACGGTCTTCGCAAATCTTGACGAACTTCTCGCGCCGCCGGTCGTTCTGGTACCAAAAATACTGCATCACACCCAAGATCCAGAAGACGCGCCCATGCTGCTTCATGAAACTCTTGCGCCCTTGCTTGAGGCAAGAGCGGTTACCGGTTTTAAGGGCCAGATGGGCGGCATGGGCGACCCGGCGGGCGCAATCCATGGCGTAATAAATGCCCTCGCCCGACGATGGTGCCACCACCCCGGCGGCATCACCCACCACCACCACATCGTGTCCGTTGTCCCATTGGGGCAGAGGTTTCAGGGGGATAGGGGCACCTTCACGGCGCAAAGTCGGTGCGTTGCTGAGCCCGGCAATGGCACGCAACCTGGCCGTGGCACTGCGCAGCGAATACCCTTTGTCGGCGCTGCCCATGCCCACGCTCATGGTCTTGCCGTGCGGGAACACCCAGCCATAAAAATCGGGTGAAACCTCGCCCTGGTAATACACGTCGCAGCGCGCTGCATCGTAGCCAGGTTGCCCAATGGGTGACTCGATGATCTCGTGGTAGGCAAAGACATATTTGGTTTTGTGCGCATTGGGAATGGCTTGTCGTGCCACCTCAGAGCGGGCACCATCGGCCCCGACCACCATGCGGGTGCTGACCCGGATGGGTTTGGCGTGCTCGGACGCGGCATGTTCTTTGGATGTGACCGGCGTGAAGTTAACCCACAACTGACCGGTGTTGTCGTGCTCAACTTTGTCGAAAATAGCCTGACAACGCACGGCCCCAGACTGGGCTGCACGATCCCGCAGGTACTCGTCAAACTCATCCCGGTCGACCATGCCGACAAAACCGTTGTCAATTGGAATGTCTACCTTGTTGTCAGAGGGCGAGATCATGCGGGCGCAACGCACTTTGGCCACCAACAAATGGTCAGGAATGTCAAAGTCCTTGATCAGTCGGGGCGGTATGGCCCCGCCGCAGGGCTTGGTACGGCCCTGGCGATCAAGCAACAACACACGCCAGCCTTGGCGCACCAGGTCATGTGCGGCTGTGGCACCCGAAGGTCCACCACCCACCACTACAAAGTCGTAATCGGTCTGATTCATGGGGTTGACCCGCCTTTCAGCATTGAGCTTCTGTCAAAAATAATGGGCGTGCGCCTGACCACACCGCTGCGCAGGCGCGCAGCCAGTGCCGCCGACATGGCAAACATGAGCGCTTGCATGCCAAACACGGCCGCATAGGCCGTGCTTTGCTCGCCCAGCAGTGCGTGGGCCAGATCGCTGGCAGCGGTGCCCAGCAAGCCGCCTAAACCAAAGGCCGCAGCTTGCGCAGCGCCCCACAATCCCATGCGCGTGCCTTCGCGGCCAGCACCGCCTTCACCGGCGAGCCGCATCATGGTGGCGATGGCTGCAATCGAAAAGGCGCCATTGGCCACCCCTAAAAACACCACGTTGGCCTTGAGTGGCCAGTCAGCCGAAAGCGCCGAGCTGCACAAACCCACCGTAGCCAGGGCCGACATCAGGCAGCCGCCCACCATCCAAGCCTGCACCGACCCCAAACGGCCGCGCACCCAAGCAGAACCGGCGCCCGCCACGGCCAACATGCCGATCAAAACCCCCATGTGGTGCCAACCCGACAACTGGGTGGTTTGACCCGGCGTAAAGCCATGCACTGCACCGGCAAAGGGTTCCAAAATCAGGTCTTGGGCGCTGTAGGCCAGCATGGACATGAAGACAAAAACAGTGAAGGTGCGGGCTGCAGGATCGGTCCAGACTTCCTGTAGAGCCTCTTTGAAATTTTGTTTTTGCAAGCGCTCTGTGCCCACAATCCGCTCGTTTTCAGCGGCTGGCCCTGCGTCTTTTTCAAGGCCCCACAAACACACGGCGGTGAGCAAGGCAGTCACCACGCTCAGCCCCGCCGACACTTGCAGCAGCACTTGGGGGGTATAGGGGTCAATCAGCTTGCCTACCACGCCCGCCGTCACGGCAAAACCCAAAATCATCATCATCCAGACCGTGGTGGCCGCTGGCGCGCGGCGGTGCTCTGGTACTTGTTTGGCCATCAAGGCCAGCAATGAAGTGCCACAGGCGCTGACGCCCAAACCGATCAGGCTGAAAGACAAGAAAGCCATCAAGGCGCCGTACAGCGGCTGACTGGCCATCCAGACGGTGGCAGTGGCGGCCATCACGCCGCCCACGCCCAACACCAGCATGCCGCCCATCATCCAAGGGGTGCAGCGACGGCCCTTGTCAGCACCGAAACCCATGCGGGGACGCACCATTTGCACGGCGTAATGCCAGGCCACCAAAAAGCCGGGTAACAAGGCGGGCAAGGCCAGTTCCACCACCATGATGCGGTTCAGGGTAGAGGTGGTCACCACCACTACCGCACCCAGACAAGCCTGAATCAAGCCCAAACGAATGATTTGAAACCAGCCAAAAAAAGGTGTGTTCATGCCAGCACCATGGGGTTAAGTTGGCGCAGGCCCCAAGCACTCACCATCATGCCGCTGACAAACAAGGGCACGCCAAAGGCCGAAAGGTGCAGGGCCCGCTCGACCGGATGGTTTAAAAAACGCGACATCAGGGGCCATTGCATGAAACAAAGCAGCAACACCGCCAAGGCATGCCCGTTCAATTGCCAATAAAACAGCAAGGCTGCCACAGCCAATTGGGACAAGCCCATGAACAAACAAGCGGACCGGGCGGCCCCCTGCGCGCCCAACTGCACCGGCAAAGAGGCCACCCCCATGCGCCGGTCACCCTCTATGGCCTTGAAATCATTCAGCGTCATGATGCCGTGTGCCCCCACGCTGTAAAGCAGCGCCAGCGCCAGCGAATGTGGGCCGGGCCAGGCTCCGCCCAACATGACAGCCGAACCCGTGATCCAAGCCAGCCCTTCGTAGCTCAGGGCGCAGGCTGAATTGCCCCACCAACCATTGCTTTTGAGGCGAACCGGGGGCGCACTGTAGGCCCAAGACAACACAATGGCCAGGGCACAAGCCAGAAAACCCCAAAGTCCCATCAAGGTGGCCCACAACAGGGATAAAAGCGTCCAGGCAATGGCAATGCCCAGGCCCCAACGGCCGGGCATGCGGCCTGAAGGAATCGGGCGGTGGGGTTCATTGATGGCATCGACGTGGCGGTCGAACCAGTCGTTCACGGCCTGGCTGCTGGCGCAAACCAAGGGGCCGGTCAACACCAGGCCCAAAGCCACCAGACCCCATTGCGCACTCAGGCTTTGCCCTGAAGCGATGGCGCCACAGGCAAAGGCCCACATGGGTGGGAACCAAGTAATGGGTTTGAGGAGCTCCGCCACAGTGCCCAGCGCAGGCCGTGTGCGGGGTGGCGTGAGGGCTAGGGGCGGACTGTCCATGCCCCCATTGTGGAGAGAGTTTAAGAAATGTCAACCGGGATTGACACTATGTGTCAATCAAATCGTACAAATATCAATTGGCTTCGAGTTCGGTTTCAGCCACCATGCCAAAGCGGCGCAGCTTGACGTACAGACTTTGGCGCGACAAACCCAGCATTTCAGCCGCCGATGCACGGTTGTTATGGGTCAGTTCGAGCGCGGCTTCGAGGCACATGCGCTCAATGGTGTCGACGGTCTCGCCCACAATGTCCTTGATTGGGCGGCGCCCCACCAACTGAGACAACTCGGCAAAGGGGTGCGCCGGGCTTTGGGTTGATGTGGACGTGCCCGGCATGCGCCGGTCCATGTCGCGCACAAAGAAGACATACAGGGGTTCGGGGCGGATCAGGCTGACGGCCGAGATCTCGACCGGCAAGGTCAGGCCCGACAAAGTGCGAACTTCGGTGGCGAAATTTCGCACCGGCAGTTGCTGACGCAAGCCCGTATTGAGTACGCCCCAGTCAACGGCCCCCCGCGACATCCAGCGCTCCATGCTTTGGCCCACCACCTGAGAGGTGGCCGTCAGGCCCAACAAAGCCATGCCTTCCTCGTTGATGCTTTTGATCCTGCCCGAGGTGTCAGTAAGAATCCAACCATCGGGGAAATGCTGCATGGCCTCTGCCAAAGCAGCCGGAGAACCGGCGTCGTGGCCAGGCTCAGGGACGATGTCACGGTTCACCAAACGCACCAAAAACTGTGCCCCACCCTCTTGGCGGAACACCGTGGCCGACACGGTCCAGGTAGAGGGCAAGCCCGCCACCTTGGCAGAACACATTTCAATGCGGCCCGTGGCCAGCGACATGCGCAGCAAAGACTGGACTTCGCCTTGGCTATCGCCTTCAAAACATTCCCGAATATCCCGCCCGACCAAGCGTTTGCCGGCATCCTTGAGCAGGGATTGAGCCCCCACATTGGCTTCGATCACACGTTGCGAGGTGGCATCGACCATGAGCACAGCTTCGGAACTGGTGTCGAACAAAACGCGGTATCGGGCCTCAATGTGCCGCAAACGAAGATAGTCACGTTCCATGGATTGCTGGGTTTCGACCAAGCGGCGCTGCAGTTCGGCCAAACTTTCGAGGTCGCGGCCCATGGCCAGCAGTTTACCGCCCTCCAGCGGCAACATGACATATTGCAAGGCCACTTCGTTGCCCATGGGCGACAGGTGGTTCACATGGCGCCAGCGCATGACCTCGGGGGTGCCCCGGGACTGCAACATGTCCTGAATCTTGATGCGACTCTCGGTGGTGACGGTGTCGATCCAACGGCGTCCGATCCAGCCCTGGCAACCCAAGGCAGCCAGAGTGTCACGCCCGGTAGACACGTCCTCAATCACGCCCTGCGGGTCCATGACCAAAGTGACATCCGAGACCACCCCCAAGAGCTGGGAAAAAGTGGACGGTTCCAGTGCGGGAAGCTTCATGTTGTAAACCAAACAGGTTTGAGCATCAAAAAATTGACACTTGTATTTGTAATGCCAGTATAGGCTTATAAATTCCGTGGCGACTTATTTCCCTTAAATAAGTCGTGTAGATGGGCGCACCCAAACGCGAGTTCATGACACGCGGGCAGAACCCGAAGGCATGCGCTGCGTCAGGATTTTGACCGTCTCAGGCGCCTCTTGCGCGAGCACCTCGGCACCTAAGGCTCGCAGCCGCTCAGGCGCCAGCTTGGCCATGGGGCCGCCCACAAACATCCTCAATGCGAGGTTGTCCGAGCCATCTTTTAGCTTTGGCAGCAAGGCTGCCAAAGTGTTCAAATGCCGGTCGGTGCTGACCGAGACGCCCACAGCGTCGAACCAATCCGACTGGAAAAGCCGCTTGAATTCGGTGACGTCTTGGGGCACCCCGACGGTGACAAGCCAGCCGGCCCGCTTGAAAAACTCACTCAACATGAACAAGCCCATGCTGTGCTGGGCGCCCGGTTCCGTCACCAAAAGCAGGCTCCAACCATTGCGGTCTACCTGGGATTCTTGCAAAAACTCCACGCTGAAGTCGTGTAACAACTGTTGTAAATGTGCAGACCCGATGGTGGTCATGGCGAAGTCCAACTGGTCTGCAGACCACCACTCCCCCAGCAAACGGGCACAGGGTGCAATGCCCTGCATATAGATATCTTCCAGCGACTGCCCTTGGCGCTGCCAGCTAAAAATAACCTGCCGTGCGGCATCCAGCCCTTGCAGGCAGGCTTGGGCCAGGATGTGTATTTGCGCCTGATCAATCGCCGCCTTGCCGGCAAACGACGTCCCGCCCACCAAACGAGGGCCCACAGGAACTCCTTGCCTCAGGGCTTCAGGCAGAGGCACCACAGACCCGGGCGGCAAAGGCGGGGACTGCGAGTTTTCAAAATTGAATTGCGCCATGACAAGCACCGATCATCAGAGGGATTCACCAGCGGCAGGCTCCAACACTTTGGAGTGCTCGTCGCAAGAATTGCGTTTGTTGGGCCTGCAGATCATGCAAACCCTGTCCAAAACACACATCCAGTGTGATTCGATTCCGTTTAATTGTATCCAGTGTAAACCCTAGACACGTTATTTATTGTCAATTTATGTTGACACACTGTATGTCCAGACTTACATTCAAACCCAGCCCAACCGCCGAAAAGGTATTTCATGCCCGCCACCCCAGTCTCCGTTCTGTATACGCCAGCGCAACGCGCCCGGCGTGACGCAACGGCATGGACCTTGGTTCAAGGGGTTTTGGCGCCGGTGCAGTTCCTGGTTTTCTTAATCAGCCTTTATTTGGTGCTCAACAGCTTGCAAACCGGCGAACACACCGATTGGGCCTTGGGTTCGGTGGTCATCAAAACAGTCGTGCTCTATCTGATCATGGTCACCGGGGCCATCTGGGAAAAGGTGGTTTTTGGCCAATACCTGTTTGCGCCGGCTTTCTTTTGGGAAGACGTGGTCAGCATGGGCGTGTTGGCCCTGCATACCGCCTACCTGTGGGTTTGGTGGCAAGGCCTGTGGGGTGCCACAGACCAATTGCTGCTGGCCTTGGCCGCCTACGTGACCTACGGCATCAATGCGGCGCAATACATACGCAAACTGCGCATGGCGCGGCTGCAAAAACCCCTTTCCAACTCACCCGCTCCGGGTGCACAGGCCATCTTATGAGCAGCGTTATCCCGATTCGCGCCGAAACCACTGCGGGCTGCACCGATGTGGTGCCCTTGGTCGAACGTGGCCAGCGAGAAGTTTTTTGCGGCCTCACGGGCATCATCTGGATGCACCGAAAAATCCAAGACGCCTTCTTCTTGGTGGTCGGCTCCCGCACTTGCGCCCACTTGATTCAGTCAGCCGCAGGTGTGATGATTTTTGCCGAGCCCCGCTTCGGAACTGCCATCATCGACGAACGCGATCTGGCGGGCCTGGCCGATGTGCACGAAGAACTCGACCGCGTGGTGCAGCAATTGCTCTCTCGCCGCCCCGACATCCGCTTGTTGTTTCTGGTGGGTTCGTGCCCCTCCGAAGTCATCAAGCTCGATCTGTCGCGCGCCGCTGAGCGCCAAAACCAGATTCACTTTCCCGCCGTGCGCGTGCTCAATTACTCAGGTAGCGGCATTGAAACCACCTTTACCCAAGGCGAAGATGCCTGCCTGGCCGCCATGGTGCCGGGTTTGCCCGCCGCAGCCCCCCAAGCCACCCAGTCACTGATGGTGGTGGGTACTTTGGCCGATGTGGTGGAAGACCAAATGCGCAGCCTGCTGGAACGCATGGGGTTGTCGGTCAACTTTTTTCCGCCGCGCAACAGCCAGTCCATGCCTGAAGTTGGATCCAACACACGATTTTTACTGGCCCAACCCTTTTTGGCCGACACTGCCCGGGCCTTGCAGTCGCGTGGCGCGCAGCACCTGCCCGCACCCTTCCCCTTGGGCGTGGAGGGCACCACCGCTTGGTTGCAAGCCGCCGCCAGCGCCTTTGGTGTGGCCCCTGAAGTATTCGAAAACGCCACCGCAGCCCCCCGCCAGCGCGCCGAAAAAGCCCTGGCCGTGCAACGCCAAACGCTGCAAGGGCAGCGCATTTTCTTCTTCCCTGATTCGCAACTTGAAATCCCCTTGGCCCGCTTTGTCCACCGCGAACTGGGCATGGACTTGGTGGAAGTGGGCACACCCTATTTGCACCGTCAGCACATGGCCCAAGAACTGGCTTGGTTGCCTGTGGGCACCCGCATCAGCGAAGGGCAGGATGTGGACCTGCAACTTGAGCGTTGCCTGGCTGACGCGCCTGATCTGGTGGTCTGCGGCCTGGGTCTGGCCAATCCGCTGGAGGCAAAAGGCATCACCACCAAGTGGGCCATCGAGTTGGTCTTCACCCCCATTCAAGGCTACGAACAAGCGGTCGATCTGGCCGGTTTGTTCAGCCGCCCCCTCAAGCGCCGCCTGAAGTTGGCGGCCTGAAAGCGCAGGAAAACCCCATGCAACTGACGCTCTGGACTTACGAAGGACCGCCCCATGTGGGGGCCATGCGCGTGGCCACCGCCATGCGCGATGTGCACTATGTGCTGCACGCCCCCCAAGGCGACACCTATGCCGATTTGTTGTTCACCATGATCGAGCGGCTGCCCCGCCGCCCCCCCGTCACTTACACCACGTTCCAGGCCCGCGATCTGGGTGGCGACACGGCCGAGTTGTTCAAAGACGCTGCCCGCCAAGCCATGGAACGTTTCCAGCCTGCCGCCATGTTGGTGGGTTCATCCTGCACGGCCGAGCTGATTCAGGACGACCCCGGCGGTCTGGCGCAAGCACTGCAATTGCCGATTCCCGTGGTGGCCCTAGAACTGCCCTCTTACCAACGCAAAGAAAATTGGGGCGCCAGCGAAACCTTTTACCAACTGTGCCGCCACCTGGTGCACAAGCCCGCCACCCCTGTGGACGAAAAAGCCCCCAAAGCCCGCCCCAGCTGCAACATCCTGGGCCCTACGGCACTGGGCTTTCGGCACCGCGACGATGTCAAGGAAATCACCTTGCTGTTGAATCAATTGGGCGTTGATGTAGCGGTGGTGGCCCCGCTGAACGCCAGCGTCGCCGACATCGAAAAGTTGGCTGAAGCCGACTTCAATGTGGTGCTTTACCCCGAAACAGGCCTGAGTGCCGCGCAATGGTTGCAGCGTCAGTTTGACCAGCCTTACACCAAGACCGTGCCCTTGGGCAGCCACGCCACACGCGACTTCATGGCCGAGGTCTGTGCCCTCACCGGTTTGCCATTGCCCGCCCAAGACCCCGAAAATGCGCACGCCAACTGGTATGCCAAATCGGTGGACTCGACCTACCTGACCGGCAAACGCGTCTACCTTTTTGGTGACGCCACGCATGTGGTGGCCGCCGCCCGTGTGGCCAGCCAAGAAATGGGGTTTGAGGTGGTCGGCTTGGGCACCTACAGCCGCGAATTTGCTCGCGAAGTGCGCGACTGCGCCAAACGCCACGGCGTCGAAGCCCTGATCACCGACGACTACTTAGAGGTCGAAACCCAGATTCAAGCGCTGCAACCCGAACTGATTTTGGGCACGCAAATGGAACGCCACATTGCCAAGCGCCAGGGCATTCCCTGCGCCGTCATCTCGGCCCCTGTGCATGTGCAAGATTACCCCGCACGCTATGCCCCGCAAATGGGCTTTGAGGGGGCCAATGTGCTGTTCGACACTTGGGTTCACCCCTTGATGATGGGGCTCGAAGAACACCTGTTGGGCATGTTCCGGCAAGACTTTGAGTTTCATGCAGGAGCCGCTCCTTCGCACCTGGGCAGCACACGCCCAGCCAGTGAAAACACCCTGACACAGCCTCAGGTCAGCACGGACAAACCCACCCTGGAACCCCTGGCCCACTCCCCTGTGCAAGCCGTTGCCGCCCCAGCCCAAACCGCTTCCAACCAGGCCACCTGGAGCGTCGAAGCGGAAAAGGAGCTGGGCAAGATCCCGTTCTTTGTGCGCGGCAAGGCCCGCCGCAACACCGAGCGATTTGCCCTGGACCAGGGCGTGGCCACCATCACCGTGGAGACCCTCTACGATGCCAAAGCCCATTTCAGCCGCTAACCAGGCCAAGTCCAACGCACCCCGCATGAGCGTGGTGTTGTTGACCATGGACAGCCATCTGGCCAGCGCTGCAGACAGCGCGGCCCACCGCTTGGCGCACCAGATTCCGGGGCTGCAATTGCAAACCCACAGCGCATCGGCTTGGCGCGACAGCGAGCACGCACTGGCTGCTTGCCTGGCTGCAGTGGCCCAGGCCGACCTGGTAATCGTCACCATGCTCTTCATGGAAGACCATTTCTTGCCCGTTTTAGAGGCATTGCAAGCCCGTCGCGAGCAATGTGACGCCATGGTCTGCATCATGTCGGCCCCGCAAGTGACCCAACTGACCCGCATGGGCAAGCTGGTCATGGGGCGCGAATCGGGTGGCCTGATGGCCTTGCTCAAAAAACTGCGTCCCAGTGCCAAAAACAAAGACACCGGGGAAGACAAAGGGGGCTCGGCCAGTGCCGGTTCCAAACAAATGGCCATGCTGCGCCGCCTGCCCAAGCTGCTGCGCTTCATTCCAGGCACGGCACAAGATTTGCGCTTGTTTTTCTTGACCATGCGTTACTGGCTGGCCGGCTCGGAGCACAACATCGAGCACATGGTCAAGTCGCTGGTGCACCGCTACGCCCAAGGCCCACGCGAAAGCCTGCGGGCTTTGGCTCAACCCGAAGAACCGATTGAATACCCCGAGGTGGGCTTGTACCACCCCCAGATGAAAAACCGCATCAGCGAACAGCTGAGCGACCTGCCCGGGCATGGGCGCAAAGACCAACCGGCGGTGGGCCTGTTGCTGCTGCGCTCCTACCTGCTGGCGGGCAACACCGCACATTACGATGCGGTCATCAACTCCCTTCAGGCACGCGGACTGCGTGTGATCCCGGCCTTTGCCAGTGGCCTGGATGCGCGCCCGGCCATAGACCGGTTTTTCAAGCAAGGCGGGGACAGCCAGATCCAGTCGCTGTTGTCTCTGACCGGTTTTTCATTGGTGGGTGGCCCGGCCTACAACGACGCCAGCGCCGCCGAAGTGGCCCTGAGCGAGCTCGACGTACCCTACATTGCAGCGCACCCGCTGGAGTTTCAGTCCATCGAACAATGGGGTGACTCGACACGCGGTTTGCTGCCCGTCGAAAACACCATCATGGTGGCCATTCCCGAGTTGGACGGCTCGATTTTGCCCATGGTCTATGGCGGCCGTCCGGGCCCTGCCGGACAAACCTGCCACGGCTGCGAGAAGCACTGTACCTTCCCCAGCGGACCGCGCAGCCAAGACATGTTCACTTGTTCCGAGCGGACCGACATGCTGACCGCGCGCATTGACCGTCTGGTGCGTTTGCGCAACAAACCCCGCGCCGACCGCAAACTGGCCATCGTGCTGTTCAACTTCCCACCCAATGCCGGCAGCGTAGGCACGGCGGCTTATTTGTCGGTGTTCCAATCCCTGTTCAATACTTTGCAGCGCTTGTCCAAAGAAGGCTACCGCGTCGATTTGCCCGACAGCGTGGACGACTTGCGCAACCGTTTGTTGCAGGGCAACGCCAGCCAGTACGGCACGCAGGCCAATGTGTTGCACGCCATCGACACCAGCCACCATGTGCGCAACGAACGCTGGTTAAAAGAAATTGAAGCGCAATGGGGCCCGGCCCCGGGCAAGCACCTGACAAACGGCCAATCGCTGTTTGTGTTGGGTGCCGCTTTTGGTCAGGTGGCGGTCACGGTGCAACCCGGTTTTGGCTACGAAGGCGACCCGATGCGCCTGCTGTTTGAAACCGGTTGCGCCCCAACCCACGCTTTCAGTGCTTTTTACCGCTACCTGCGTGAAGACTACGCCGCCGATGCCGTACTGCACTTTGGCACCCATGGTGCACTCGAATTCATGCCCGGCAAGCAAACCGGCCTGTCTGCCCAATGCTGGCCCGACCGCCTGATTGACGCCTTGCCCAACATTTATCTGTACGCCGCCAACAACCCCTCCGAAGGGGCCCTGGCCAAGCGCCGGGGTGCGGCCACTTTGGTCAGTTACCTCACGCCCTCACTCACCCATTCGGGGCTTTACAAAGAGTTGGTCAGTTTGCAGCAGTCCATTGAAAGCTGGCTGCAAATGGGACCTGACCAAGCGCTCGACCGCGCCAGTCTGGCCGGTTTGATTCACGAGCAAGCCCGCAGCATCGACCTGCGCGTGCCCGAGACCCTGGTCGAAGACAACGCTGATTGGGTTGAGCAACTGCAAAACCAATTGCTGGAACTCGAATACGCGTTGATCCCTGAAGGACTGCACGTCATGGGCCAAGCCCCGACCCGCGAGCAGCGGCTGCAAACCCTGAAAGTCATGGCCGATGCCATGGGCCTGGCCCACGCCGACTTCATGGAAGCCTTGGTCGACGGCGCCACCGAAGCCCAACTGAGTGCAGTGATAAGCCCTCAACAAAGCGCCGACAAAGCCACCCTCGAATCCTTGCGCCAACTGGTGCGCACCAACAAGTTGTTGGGCGAAGACCACGAAATGCAGGGACTCATGCGCGCACTGGATGGCCGCTATCTGCAACCCGCCCCCGGCGGCGACCTGATCCGTAACCCCGCCGTGCTGCCCACGGGTCGCAACCTACACGGTCTGGACCCGTTCCGCATGCCCTCCGCCTTTGCGGTCATGGACGGCAAGCGCCAAGCCGACAAACTGCTGGAGCGCTACGCCCAAGACCACTCGAGCCTGCCCGAAACCGTGGCCATGGTGCTGTGGGGCAGCGACAACCTCAAGACCGAGGGCGGCCCCATGGCGCAAGCCCTGTCACTGATGGGCGCAGCGCCCCGTTTTGACAGTTATGGGCGTTTGGCAGGCGCTTGCCTGGTGCCGCTGGCCACACTGGGCCGTCCGCGCATTGATGTGGTCATCACGCTGTCGGGTATTTTCCGCGACCTCTTGCCCATGCAAATCCGCCTGCTGGCCGAAGCGGCCTTTCTGGCGGCCAGTGCCGATGAACCCTTAGAACAAAATTTTGTTCGCAAACACGCTCTGGCCTTTTTGGCCGAGCATGAAGGCAGCTCACTGGAATGTGCTGCACTGCGGGTGTTTGGCAATACCGAGGGCGCCTACGGTGCCAACGTCAACCACCTGATTGACAGCAGCTGCTGGGAAAACGAAAACGAGCTGGGCG
The DNA here is from genome assembly GCA_945877725.1 of Limnohabitans sp. Rim8. GTDB lineage: Bacteria > Pseudomonadota > Gammaproteobacteria > Burkholderiales > Burkholderiaceae_C > Limnohabitans_A. The sequence goes on along the minus strand of CAMDXR010000001.1, from coordinate 21,495 downwards.
ATGCCTTCACCCAGCGCAAAGGCTTTGCCTATGGCCGTGAAGGCCGCCCTGTACGCAACACCGCTGTTTTGCAAAGCGCGCTGGCCAGTGTCTCGCTGACCTACCAGAACCTGGACTCGGTCGAACTGGGCGTGACCAGTATCGACACCTACTTTGACACCCTGGGCGGCATCAGCCGCGCCGTGTTGCAAGCCAAACACCAACGTGACGGCAACGCCGCCGAAGCCCCCCCCGTGTTCATTGGAGACCAAACCCAGGGTGAGGGCGTGGTGCGCAGCCTGACTGAGCAAGTGGCACTGGAAACCCGCAGCCGCATGCTCAACCCCAAGTGGCACGAAAGCATGTTGCAGCATGGCTACGAAGGCGTGCGCCAGATCGAAGCCCACTTGACCAACACCATGGGTTGGTCGGCCACCACAGGCCAAGTACAACCCTGGGTTTACCAACAGTTGGCACAAACCTTTGTGCTCGACCCGGCCATGCGCGAACGCATGGCCCAACTCAACCCCACCGCATCGGCCAAATTGGCCAACCGTCTGCTGGAGGCTACCCGCCGCCAGTACTGGCGGCCCGACGCCGAGACCATGTCAGCCCTGCTGCGTGCCGGTGAAGAACTTGAAGACCGCCTTGAAGGCATACAGGAAGGACTCCCAGCATGATCGAAACCACCAGCGTGCCGATTCGTAACATCTCCCGCAGCACCAAAGGGACCGACGGTGAGGGCAGTGTTCAAGTCCAGATGGACCCCACGGTCAAGATTGGCAACGCCAAAGTGTTTGCCGTTTATGGCAAAGGGGGCATCGGCAAAAGCACCACCTCGTCCAACTTGTCAGTGGCTTTCAGCAAGCTGGGTAAACGCGTGCTGCAAATCGGTTGTGACCCGAAACACGACTCGACCTTCACCCTGACCAAAAAACTCATGCCTACCGTCATCGACGCGCTCGAAACGGTGGACTTTCATGCCGAAGAGCTTCGACTTGATGACTTCGTCTTCAAGGGCTACAACGGCGTGATGTGCGTAGAGGCAGGCGGCCCCCCAGCTGGTACAGGTTGCGGCGGGTATGTGGTCGGCCAGACCGTCAAGCTGCTCAAAGAGCACCATCTGCTGGAAGACACCGATGTGGTGATTTTTGATGTGCTGGGCGACGTGGTGTGCGGTGGCTTTGCCGCTCCGCTGCAACACGCCGACCGCGCCCTGATCGTCACCGCCAACGACTTTGACTCGATTTTTGCCATGAACCGCATCGTTCAGGCAATTGGTGCCAAGGCCAAAAACTACAACGTCCGCTTGGGTGGCGTGATCGCCAACCGCAGCGACGCAACCGACCAGATCGACAAATACAACGCGGTGGTGGGCCTGAAAACCATGGCGCACTTTCCGATGCTGGACGAAATTCGCAAGAGTCGCCTCAAAAAGTGCACCTTGTTCGAGCTGGAAGCCACCCCGGCCGTCAAAGCCGTGCAAGACGAGTACATGCGCTTGGCTGCTGCGCTTTGGCTGGGTGCCGACCCCCTGCCCTCGATCCCCATGAAAGATCGGGATATTTTTGACCTGCTGGGTTTTGATTGAAAGCGCCGTCATGAACACCACCGCTTACGAACAACGCCGCAGCCAGATCGAGCATTACTTTGACCGCACGGCCGCTGATGCCTGGGCCCGCCTGACATCGAACGAGCCCGTTGGGCGCATTCGGGCTACGGTACGGGCCGGACGCGACACCATGCGCGAGACCTTGTTGTCTTGGTTGCCGCAAGACATGCGGGGCTTGCGCCTTCTGGACGCAGGTTGTGGCACGGGGGCCCTGGCCTTGCAAGCTGCTTTGCGTGGGGCCGAGGTGGTGGCCATCGACCTGTCGCCCACTCTGGTCAAACTGGCCGCTGAACGCATGGCTGCCGAGCACCCTGCCTTGCCCGGATCGGTGCAATTTTTGTCAGGTGACATGCTCAGCCCCGAGTTGGGCCATTTTGACCATGTGGTGTGCATGGACTCCTTGATCCATTACGACTGCGATCAAATTGCCCAGGCTTTGGCCGGGCTGGCACAGCGCACCCGCAGCTCGATGGTCTTTACCTTCGCGCCTCGTACCCCCCTGCTGGCCTTGATGCACAGTGCGGGCAGGTTATTTCCACGCAGTGACCGTTCACCTTCTTTGTCGCCAGTGGCCCATGCCGATTTGCTGCAGCGCATGCAAGCGGCCCCCGACCTGCAAGGCTGGCAAGGGGCCCGCATGCAGCGCGTGGCCAGCGGTTTTTACACCTCCCAAGCCTGGGAGTGGGCCCGCTCATGAAACTTTACATCCCGGTTCCTCGCTGGCTCACGGCTTATGGCACACGGTTCATGCCGTTTGCCGACGCCGCGTCGCCCGAGCTGCCGATGGCACGCCTGCTGCGCTTGTCGCTGTTTCAGGTGGTGATCGGGATGGTCACGGCCTTGCTGGTGGGCACCCTGAACCGGGTCATGATTGTCGAGCTTCAGGTCCCCGCTTGGTGGGTTGCCTTGGCGGTGGCTATTCCCATGGTGTTCGCCCCGCTGCGTACCCTGATTGGCTACCGCAGTGACACGCACCCATCGGCGCTTGGGCTGCGCCGCATTCCTTATTTGTGGATGGGCACTTTGTTGCTGTTTGGTGGTCTTTCGATCATGCCTTTCGCTTTGTTGCTTTTGTCCGAGGCCGAGCATGCCAACCTTTGGCTGGGTCAGTTGGGTGCAGGCCTGGCTTTTGTGCTGGTCGGCGCGGGGATTCAGGTGACTCAGACTGCTGGCATGGCGCTGGCGCACGACTTGGCCACTGAAGAAAAACGCCCCCGTGTGGTGGCCTTGCTGTACAGCATGTTGCTGCTCGGCATGATCGGCAGCAGCGCGGTATTTGGTCTTGTTCTGGACCATTTCAGTCCGCAAAAATTGATCCAAGTGGTGCAAGGCTGCGCTTTACTGGTCGCCATTTTGAACCTGGCCTCACTCTGGAAGCAAGAAGCCAGACAAGCCAAACGCGGTCGTCGCGAAGCCGGTGGCTTTGCCAGCAGCTGGCGCGAGTTGATGGCACAGCCACAAATGCGCCGCTTTTTATGGACCCTGGCACTCGGTACCTTTGCCTTCAACATGCAGGACATCGTGCTGGAGCCTTATGCCGCCGAAATCCTGAAGCTTGATGTCGGCATGACCAGTGCCCTGACCGCCCTCAGCGCAGGCGGTGCGCTGTTGGCCTTCATGCTGTCCTCACGCTGGCTGTCGGGCGGCTTGCACGCTTGCCGCCTGGCCAGTTTGGGTGTTGTCTTGGGCTTGCCAGCCTTTGCGATGGTGATTTTTTCAGGCCCCCTTGAGGCGGCTTGGCTGTTCCGGCTCGGCGTGGGCCTGATCGGCTTCAGTGGCGGCCTCTTTTCGGTGGGCATGCTGGTCACCGCTATGGGAATGGGCGATGCCCGCCTAGGCGGTTTGGTGGTGGGCACTTGGGGCGCAGTACAAGCCACCAGTGCCGGTGCGGCCATGGCATTGGGCGGGGCCTTGCGCGACGGGGTCTCGGTGTTGGCCATGTCCGGCAGCTTGGGCGAAGCCCTGGTCACCCCCATCACCGCCTACAGCTTTATTTACCACCTGGAAATTTATTTGTTGTTTGTCGTGCTGGTGGCCTTGGGGCCCATGTTGCGATCGAGTCGTCTGGTCAAGCCTTTGGCGGCCAAGACAGTCACTAACCCGTTGGGTCTGGCACAACTGCCGGGCTGACATTTGTCACTATTTTTTGAAGGAGAACAGCCATGGAAACAGGCGCAATAACGCAGTACATCGATGTGGCCCAAATCGTTTTGTATATGTTTTGGGCGTTTTTTGCGGGTTTGATTTATTACCTCGTGCGAGAGAGCCATCGCGAGGGCTACCCCATGGATTCAGGGCGCGAAAACGGCCCCAAAATTGAAGGCTGGCCGCCCGTGCCCGAGCCCAAAGCGTTCAAGACCCAAGATGGTCACACCTACCTGTCCCCCGATCTGGCCCGCCCCGATGGTGAATACAGTGGCCAGCCCACTCACGGCTGGAACGGAGCCCCGCTGGAGCCCGTGGGCGACCCGCTGTTGGCCGGAGTAGGCCCTGGTGCTTGGGCCATGCGCGCCGACGTGCCCGACATGGACCCGCATGGTCACCCCAAAATTGTGCCTTTGCGTGTGGCCCCAGACCACTCAGTGGCCAAGCAAGACGTCGATCCCCGCGGCCTGCCCGTTTGGGGTGCCGACAATGAGATCGCGGGCACCGTCTGCGATTTGTGGGTAGACCGCATGGAAATGATGTTCCGTTATGCCGAAGTGCAATTAACTGGATCGGATAAACGCGTTTTGCTGCCCATGACCTTTGCCCGCATCAAAAAGGACGGTACGCGAGTGCAAGCCATTCTGGCGCACCAGTTCGGCAACGTGCCCCAGACCAAGTCAAATGCGCAGATCACCCTGCTCGAAGAAGAAAAAATCAGCGCTTATTACGGTGCGGGCACCTTGTACGCGACACCCCAGCGCCAGGAACCCCTGATATGAAAGCCACGCACGAACACGAATGGGAGGCCGCACCTGGCCTGCCCAGCGCCTTGCCCGCGGGTGAGCGTGTGGTTTGGCAAGGTGCGCCCGATTGGCGCTGCTTGGCGGTACACGCTTTTCATGTACGCAAAATTACCCTGTACTTTGCCCTGATGCTGGCCGTGCAAGCCATCAATCTGAGTGCCCCAGAAAGCGCCGCAGGCTGGAAGCCCTTGGCGGTGGCCGCCAGTCTGTATGCCGTGGCCCTGGCGCTGCTGCTGGGCACCGCATGGTTTTCGGCCCGCAGCACCTTGTACACGCTGACCAACAAACGGGTCGTCATGCGCATCGGCATTGTGCTAACGCTGACTTTCAACCTGCCCTACAAGCGCATCGCCGGGGCCTCTCTCAAGGGCTACGCCAAGGGTATGGGCGACATTGCTCTGGCTTTGCACCCAGAAGACCGCATTGGCTGGGCACACCTGTGGCCACACCAACGCGCCTGGCACGTCAGCCGCCCCCAACCCACCCTGCGCTGCGTGCCCAACGGGCAGCAAGTGGGTGAACAGTTGTTGGCCTTGTGGTCTGAAGCGCGGGCCGGAGAAAGCCTGCACACCCAAGGGGTCAAAACATCCGCCCCTGCCCGGTCTCACCCCACTCCACCACAACACGGCATGCTGGCATGAGCACCCTCCCCAAGCAACACTGGTCCGTTCCGAATCAAGGCCTGAGCTTGAACAAGTCCATGGCTTGGATCGGTGTGTTTTTGCTGGCTTTGCTGGTGGCTATTGGGCTGGCCCGCTGGTCTGGCCTGGACCCGCGAACCCCTGATGCCCCCACTCAGTGGCAGCTGGCCTTGCAATTTAAAGACCTGCCCAATGGCGACATTGCAGTTTTGGACCACATCTCGGGTCGGCAAGTGGCCCATTTCAGTGGCGAACAAGGTTTTTTGCGCAGCAGTCTGCGCGCCTTGGTGCGCGCGCGGCATCGCGAAAAAATGGGCCCTGATGCACCATTTTTACTCATCGGTCGCACCGATGGCCGCCTGACTTTGGTGGATCCCAGCACCCAACAACGCATTGATTTGGAGTCGTTTGGACCCAGCAATGCCGCTGTCTTTGCCGGTTTGCGCCTGGCAGGCAGCGAGACTTCCCCCCGTTAATCGCACCGGAGAACCCCCATGAATGCCACCGTAGTCCAGAACATCGAAACCGCTGATGACGCCAACAAAAAGGCCTTGCACGACGACATGATCAGCCCTCGGTTTTACACCACCGATTTTGCTGCCATGGACCGCATCAACATAGAGCCCGTGCGTGCCGAATGGGACAAGATGATGGCCGAGTACGAGGGCGACAACAACCATGACCATTTCCAGCGCGATGCCGCCTTTGCCGATGAAGTGAAGGACAACATGGCCAAGCTCTCGCCCGAGATGCGCCAGGAGTTCATGGACTTTTTGGTCAGTTCCTTGACCTCTGAATTTTCTGGATGCGTGTTGTACAACGAGATTCGCAAAAACGTCACCAACCCCGACATCAAGCAACTGATGACCTATCTGGCGCGTGATGAGTCACGCCATGCCGGGTTCATCAACTTGTCGCTGCGCGACTTCAACCTGGGCATTGACCTGGGCAACTTGAAGCGCACCAAGAAGTACACCTACTTCAAGCCCAAATACATTTATTACGCCACTTATTTGTCCGAAAAAATCGGTTATGCCCGCTACATCACCATCTTCCGCCAGCTCGAGAAGTACCCAGAAAAGCGCTTTCACCCGATTTTTCGCTGGTTTGAGTTGTGGTGCAACGACGAGTTTCGCCATGGCGAATCCTTTGCCCTGATCATGCGAGCCAACCCGAGCCTGCTGCGCGGTGGCAACAAACTGTGGATCCGTTTTTTCCTGCTGGCCGTCTACGCCACCATGTATGTGCGTGACCACACCCGCCCGATGCTCCACGAGGCCATGGGACTCGATTCGAGCGAATACGACTACCAGGTTTTCCGCATCACCAGCGAAATCACCAAGCAAGTGTTCCCCTTGGCACTGGACACCGACAACCCCGAATTCCGCCGGGGCCTAGAGCGCCTGTTTGCTTTGTCGCAAGCCATGGCAAAAGCCAAAACCCGAGGCGGGGTGGTGGGCAAACTGCAGCAAGCGGTGTGCGCGGTGAAAGCCGCCGCCACCTTTGCACGGCTGTACTTCATGCCGGTCATTGAACAAGACTTGTCTCCCCAAGTACGCATGGAACCCGCATGGTGAATGAAGTCGTTCTGGCCTGCGTTTTCACGGCCCTGTGCTGGTGGTTGGGCACGGGCGTGATTTTGTGGCTCGACCGCAGGCCCCCGCGCAGTTTCCGTTTCAGCCTGGCAGGCTGGACGGTGTTGCTGCTTTTGAGTTTTGCAGGCGTGGCGCAAAGCATGCGCGAGGTCAGCGTGTTCAACGCTTATCTGGCTTTTGGCAGCGTGATCGTGATGTGGGGCTGGCATGAACTGGCCTTTTTGACCGGCTGGATCACCGGGCCGCGCAAAACACCGCTCAGCCCCAACGCTCGGGGATGGACCCGCTTTGTGCAAGCCTTGCAGGTCATGCTTTATCACGAGCTGGCATTGCTGGCCAACTTTGGCATTTTGTGCTGGATGCAAGAGGGTCAATCCAGCCATTTGGCAATTTGCACCTTTGCGCTGCTCTGGTTTATGCGCCTGTCGGCCAAATTGAATTTATTTTTCGGTGTGCCACAAAACGGCGCTCAGTACCTGCCGGCCCACTTGGCTTATCTGGCCAGTTATTTCCGCACCCGCGACATGTCGCTCTGGTTTGTTCTGTCCATGGGTGTCGCCATGGGCATCTGGTTCTGGCTGGTCTGGTTGGCCCAACAAGGGGCCGTGGCCATTACCACGGGCTGGGTCATGTTGGCCACCTTGCTGGGGCTGGCGATTGTCGAACACGTCATCATGATTTTCCCCTGGCCACTGGAACGACTTTGGGGATGGGCCATGGGCCAGACCACAGCCAAACCGGCTTTGACCACCCCACCTTAAAGGCCACCATGAATGCATACAACTCCGATGGTTTTGGCAATTCCGGCCTGCTCTCACGCCCCCCACTGGCAGCCAAGCAAGGCGACTCGAGTCGCCCCATGGCTGTCATCATTGGCAGCGGCTTTGGCGGCTTGGCGGCCGCCATCCGCTTGAGCGTCAAGGGCTATCAGGTCAAGGTGCTCGAGAAGCTGGATGCCCCAGGTGGCCGGGCCTATGTGCACAAACAAGACGGTTTCACTTTTGATGCTGGCCCGACCATCATCACCGCCCCCTTTTTGCTCGAAGAACTCTGGACCCTTTGCGGCAGGCGTTTTGCCGACGATGTGACCCTGGTGCCCATGGCCCCGTTTTATCGCATCCGGTTTGACGATGGCACTTGGTTTGACTACAGCGGCGACGAAACCCATATGCTGGCCGAAGTGGCCCGCTTTTGCCCGGCTGACGTGCAGGGCTACCAGAACTTCGTGCAAGAGGCTGAGCGTTGCAAAACTTTGGGTTTTGAAGGGCTGGGCTCCATCGCTTTTGACACCCTAGGCGATCTGATCAAAGCGATACCGTCCTTCATGAAAATGGGTGCATGGCGCAGCATCTACACCCTGGTAGCCAAGCACTTCAGCAACGACAAGCTGCGCACCGTCATGAGCTTTCATCCGCTCTTGATTGGCGGCAACCCCTTCTCGGTCACGGCCGCTTACGCTCTGATCAACTCCCTTGAAAGAACCTGGGGTGTGCATTCGGCCATGGGTGGTACGGGCAGCATCGTGCAAGGCATGGTGGGTTTGCTCAAAGAGCGTGGCGTGCAGTTGCGCTGCAACGCCCCGGTGCACCAGATTCGGATTGAAAACGGACGCGCCTGCGGGGTCGAACTCGACACCGGCGAATTCATTGCTGCCGACATTGTGGTCAGCAACGCCGACACCGCCTGGACTTACAAACACCTGGTGGCGGCTCAACATCGCCGCCACTGGACGGACTCCAAAATCGACCGGGGCCGCTACTCGATGGGCCTGTTCGTTTGGTACTTCGGCACATCGCGCCAATACCAAGACGTGCCGCACCACATGATGGTGCTAGGCCCCCGCTATAAGGGCTTGCTGACCGACATCTTCAAACGCCATAAACTGGCCGACGATTTCAGCCTGTACCTGCACCGCCCCACCGCCACCGACCCGTCGTTGGCACCCGAGGGCTGCGACACGTTTTATGCGCTTTCGCCCGTGCCGCACCTGGACAGCGGCACCGACTGGGCCAGTTATGCCGAAACCTACCGCGCTGCCATTGCCGAGAGACTCGAAGCCAGCGTGCTGCCCGGACTGCGCGACAGCATCGTCAGCTCCAAGGTCTCTACGCCGCAAGATTTTCATGACCGCCTGTGGGCCTACAAAGGCGCCGGTTTCGGCCTCGAGCCCTTGTTGCTGCAAAGCGCTTGGTTTCGCCCACACAACCGCAGCGAAGACGTGCCGGGCTTGTTCATGGTGGGTGCAGGCACCCATCCGGGGGCGGGCGTGCCGGGTGTCTTGATGTCAGCCAAAGCTCTGGAAACGGTGGTCCCCCATGTCACAGCTTGATCGCACCCTTTCAGCTCCAACAGAAGCCATGCCCGATTTAACGTCGATGCCGGTAGTCCACGAAGAACTCAATTTCGACTCGCAAGACCTTCAAGCCTGCGTATCGATGATGCAAGGGGGTTCCAAAACTTTTTTTGCCGCCAGCCGCTTGTTGCCACCCCGCGTGCGCGCCGCCGCCATAGCCTTGTATGCGTTTTGTCGGGTGGCCGACGACTTGGTTGACGAAGCCCAACAGGGTGACCTGCCGCTGGGGATATTGCAGGCACGGCTGGACGCTATTTATGCCGGGGCTCCGCATGACCATGTAGAAGACCACGCCCTGAGCTTGGTCGTGCAGCGCTACACCCTGCCGCGCCATTTGTTGGACGCCCTGATTGAAGGCTTTGCTTGGGACGCCGCAGACCGCCACTACGAAACCATTGAAGACCTGCATGCCTACGGTGCGCGTGTGGCTGGCAGCGTGGGGGCCATGATGAGTTGGATCATGGGCGCACAAAACATGGAAACCTTGGCCCGCGCCTGCGAACTGGGCGTCGCCATGCAGCTGACCAACATTGCCCGCGATGTGGGACACGACGCCAGCATCGGCCGCCTCTATCTGCCGCGTGCTTGGCTGCGAGCAGCCGGTATCCAACCTGAAGCTTGGCTGCAAAAGCCCGAATTCAACCCAGCCATTGCCCATGTGGTGACCCGCTTGCTGGACGAAGCCGACCGCCTTTACAAACAAGCCCACGCGGGCATTGCCGCGCTGCCGCCCGATTGCCGCGCCGCCATTTGCGCTGCCAGCATGATTTATGCCGAGATTGGTCACCAACTGCGCCGTGAAGGTCTGGACTCGGTGAACAAACGCACCGTGGTCAGCACCACCCGCAAGCTCATGCTGCTGGCCAGTGCCTGGACCCAAGTGCACTGGATCCGCGTGACCGACAACCACCCCGCCCCCCTGGCGGCGATTGTGAACTTGGTGCAAGGTTGTATGGACGCCACACGGCAAAACGGCATGCCCGCCTACTTCCCCAATCGGGCCATGCCCCAGCGGGTGGCCTGGATGCTCAATTTATTTGAACGCCGTGAAAACGAACGTCTGGACCGCAATGCCCTGCGGCAAGCGCCATGACCCGCATGCCCCCAGCCCGCCATAACGTCCAAGTACGTTTGCTCTATGTCAGCCGTACAACTGGCCCGCAAACCACCACCGTGACCCGCGCCATTCTGGAAAAAGCCCAGGCCCACAACCAAACTCAGGGCATCACGGGCGTGCTGTGTCAGGGGCAAGGTTTTTTCATTCAAATTCTGGAAGGTGAACGCAGCGCAATCAACCGCCTCTATCTGCGCATTGCAGCCGACAGTCGCCACAAAGATGTCGAGTTGCTGCAGTACGAAGAAATCCTAGAAAGGCGCTTTGACAAATGGTCCATGGCCTTGGTCCAACTGTCTGCGGACGACCCCATGGTGAAAATGCACCACCCTGATTTCGACCCCTATGCAGCCCAGGGCACACAGGTGATGCAACAGGTCATGTACTTACTGGCAGCGGGACATCCCATCACCGTTCCGGCGGACTGAAACCTGAGTCAACAAAACACAAGCGCTCGCAGGGACTACACTCCAAGGTCTGAACTTGCCACATCCCCCTTCGGGTCTGATGCGTTTTCATCCCCCTCGCGCTTGCGCTGTGCCCTGAAACGGGCCACACCTGGCACCCCAACCAGTCCCTTAACCCCAACAATCGTGCCCTGCCGCAAAGCAGGGCACTTTCCCCTGCGGTCTCTTCCAAGAAACCGCTTTTTCTTGCATGCCGGGTTTATTTATAAATCCTCATGCCACCTCTCTGAAAGGCTCAACCATGAGCAGCAAAATTTACGTGGGCAACTTGCCTTACACCATTGACGACGCCAGCTTGCGTCAAAACTTCTCTGAGTTTGGCGGCGTTTTGTCGGCCAAAGTCATGATGGACCGTGACAGCGGTCGTTCCAAAGGTTTCGCTTTTGTCGAAATGTCCAGCGCCGAAGAAGCCCAAGCCGCCATCACCGGTCTGAATGGCATGTCCGTCAGCGGTCGCTCCATCGTGGTGAACCTGTCCAAACCCAAAGAGCCTACAACAGGCTACGGCAGCGGTTACCGCGACAACCGCAACTGATCTGTTTCAGTTGCCCATGAAAAAGCCGCTTTTCAGCGGCTTTTTCTTTGCGCCCAAACGGCAATCATTTGCGGGGACCTTTTGGACGATTGAACCAGTTGGCCAACATGAACAGGCCAAAGACCACGAACATGATGATGAGGATGTGCTTGATTTCCATGGTTTTTCCTTCGTTTGTGGTGGAGTTTTAAAAAAGAATGGCCCTGATTATGCAGAGATAGCTGCTCGGCGTACAGGGCGCATTAAAGGTCCCATGGCCCATAGGGTCAGGCCTAGCAAGACAATTTCCAGGGCATAAACGGTCGAATAGCCCATCACAGAGCTGCTTCCAAGAGCAACACCGTCCCGAATCATGCCGCCCAATGCAATGCCCACCCCGGCAGCCGTGGCTTGCACCGAACCCCAGGCGCCCATGGCCAAACCGGTTTGCTCGGGGGTGGCCAACTGCATGGTGGCTGTCAGGGTGCCGTGGGCAAACAAGCCGCCGCCCAGACCAATTAGAAATATGCCTAAGGTAAATAAGGCGGGTGAGGCCAGAGGGCCCGATGCGATCACGGCCATAAAGGCGGGCACACCGACCCAAGCGCCCCAACCCGACATGCGGTAGGCATCGCCCCCCCGGCTCAGCACGCGGGAGGCCCAGGCAAAACCCATCAGCCCGCCCAATGCCAAGGTGGCCGTGAGCAGCGTGGTGCTGGAAACACTGAGGTTCAGAATTTCGCCGCCATAGGGTTCAAGCAACACGTCTTCCATGGTGAAGGCCATGGTGCCCAGCCCTACGGCCAGCAAGCGGCGCACAGTGTTGGGGCCTTGGCAAAAGGTTTGCCAAGCTTGTTGAAAGTTTTGTTCGACGGGGGTGCCGGGTTTACGCAAACGGCTACGCGGCTCTTGCTTCCACAGGGCCACCACATTCAGCACCAAGGTCATGACGGCCACTGCTTGCACCACACGGATAAGCTGGCCGGGACTGTAATCGTGCAATAAATGCCCCAACATCAATGCGCTGCCAATCATGCCGAGCAACTGCATGACATACATGAGTCCGACCACTTTGGGCTGGCTTTCAACCGGGGCCAGATCGGTGGCCAGGGCCAGTCCGGCGGTTTGCACGGTGTGCATGCCGATGCCCACCAAAATAAACGCACCAGCCGCCCCGACCAAACCGACCCAAGCCGGGGCTTGGCTAGACTGCCCGGCCCCTGCCAGCACCAAGAGTGCAAACGGCATGATAGAAAAACCACCAAACTGCATCAGGCTGCCCATCCAGATATAGGGCACACGCCGCCAGCCCAATTGCGAGCGGTGGTTGTCAGAGCGAAAACCGATCAGTGCCCGAAATGGGGCCACCAGCAAAGGCAACGCCACCATCAAGGACACCAGCGTGGCGGGAACCTGCAGTTCCACAATCATCACGCGGTTGAGAGTGCCGATCAGCATGACCATGGCCATGCCGACAGAAATTTGAAACAGCGACAAGCGCAGCAGACGTGACAGCGGTAAGTCTTCGCTGGCCACATCGGCAAAAGGCAAAAAGCGGGGCCCAAGGCTGGCCAGGGACGTCGCCCAATTGGAGCGTGATTTATTCATGAGAGAAGGACCAGACGCTTGCGCGTCTGGTCGTTCGTCGGGTTGCACCCGTTACTTCTTCACCGCGGCATCCGCCGGCGCTGCGACTGCAACGACTTTGGCACCACCGTTGAGGAAGTTTTTCACCCAAGAGGTGTTCAAGGTCAGGGCCAGGTGCACGCTGAAGGACGCAATGGCCACAGCAGCAATGAACACTGGAATACCAACCGATGGTTTCACCACGCACCACATTTTCGAATAGATCATGTTGTGCCTCCTTACTTGAGCCAGGGTGAATAGATATAGGCCAGCAGATGGGCAAATGCGGCAATCATGCCGAATATCTGCGTGCCCTGGATGAGATTACGGTGAATCTCTTCCGATTCGGCCTCGGTCAGTCCCGTTGGCCAGACTTTGTCTGAGTTAGACATAGTTTTCTCCTTGCAGAAGACGTGCACGGCCCGCACGAGGGCTATTCTTGGCCACCATGGCCAGGAATGGGGGAACCCTGAGTTCAGGGAAATTCATCTCAAGCCCGCCTCGGCATGCGCCAAGGCAGCATGGCTTGAACCACCGGTGACACCAAACGCGGCACCGACAGGGTTTCATGAAAGGCAAGCAAACGCTCGCCCGCGTATTCAAATTGCAATAAGGCACGCTGATAAAACGGCGTGTCCTCCAGTTGTTCGTGCACCTTCACAGCCTGAGTGCTGCGCATGCGGCGCTGTATGCGCCAAGCCGTTTTGGGCAGGCTTTGGGCGGGCGGCGGGGCCACGCTCTGCACCTCGCCTCGGGGAGTAAACCGCAATGACAAGACTCGGTCTGCGGTGCCCGGAGCCTGCATGTCATAAAACACCACCGTGCTGCCATCGCGCATGCGGGCACGCGACCAGTCCCAGGTATGAAAGCCCTGCGACACCGGTTCATCGCCTTCATTGGAGTCAAGGTAGGCGTGTCCCTCCCATTTCAGCCCGGGAGAGGCCAGATCGACCTCGATGCGAGCGGACGGAGCCAACGGTCCCCAACGGTGTTTGCCATGGGTATCCAAGGGCGTTGAATAACCAAACAACTGCTGCGGCCAAAGCTTGATGCGCCCTTTAATAGACTGCGGCAAGGGCACACACACCTCGTTGATGTCGATGCTCAGGCAATCGCCATCCCAGGACAATTGACTGGGTCCAATCGTGAATTGAGTGGCACTGCGGGCGCAATGGCGTTGGCCGCGTTCGGTCATGGCCCAGCGTCCCTTGCCCTTGCTGTAAATGGCCACATTGAGTGCGCAATGGTTTTCAGGGTTGGCCCTGCCGCGCTTACCAGCCCAAGCGTAATAAGGCGAAAACACACTGCCAACAAAGGCAATGAGGGTGATGCCATGCTGTCCATCGTCACTCATCGCGTCGACATACCACCAAAGGTAGCCTCCATCGGGTACGTTTTGGTCGAACCGAGGCTCGCCATCACGGCCTCTGCCGCCCGTTGCCCGGACAAAGCCGCCATCGGCACCCCGGGTCCCGGGTGCACACTGCCCCCCGCCAGATACAGGCCCGGCAGGGGCGTTGTGGAGCCAGGTCTGGAGAAGATGCTCGTCCAGCCGTGCGTCGCCTGCCCGTACAGGGCTCCGCCGCTGGCCGGAAATCGCTGATGAAAGTCCCGGGGTGTCGTCCTGACGCAATTGTCCGTCGTTGGCTGCAAACGCAGGCCCAACCGGGCCAGGTGCTTGAAGGTGTGGGTTTGGCATTGTTCTAGGGCCTCCTCGGTGATTTCGTTGCCATCTCCGCAGGCGGGGGCGTTGACCAAACAAAATAGGCGCTCGGCAGCGCCGAGCGAAACGCCCTGGGGCTGGTCTTGCGCGCAAACGTACACCGTGGGTGTTTTGGGCAAGCGGTGTTGTCCGAAGATATCGTCGAATTCGCTGGCGTAATCGGCCTGAAAAAACACGTTGTGCCGGTCCAGTGCCACGCCTTCTGCCGGGGTGTGCAAGGACCAAGTCAAGGCCGAAAGCGAGCGGGGCGGTGCTGCATTGGGCACGGCATCACGCACAGCATCGCCCAACAAACCATTGCGCAAAGCCGCTACATCGCCGTTAAAGATGACACGGTCCGCCGGGATGAATTCACCCGTCTGCAAGTGCACGCCAAATACCTTGCCTTGGCGCTTTTCAATTTGCTGACAAGTGGTGTTGTAGCGAAACACAGCCCCCTTGCGCCGGGCCACACGGGCCAGCGATCGGGCCATGCCGACCATGCCCCCTTCTACCGACCAGACACCGTCCATCTCAACCTGCGCGATCAACATCAAGGTGGCTGGGGACAACCAAGGCGACGAACCGCAATAAGTGGCGTAACGGCCAAACAACTGGCGCAGTCGCGGGTCGGTGAACTGATGCCCCAGTTGCTGCCAAAGGCTGCGCATGGGACCCAAACGCGCCAACACCCCCAAGCCGCCCAAACCCAAGTTGGCCATGAAGCCGCCCATTTGCGGACGCTGCGACCGGATCATGGGGCCTTCCAACGTGGCGTAAAGTTGCCGCGTGGTTTGACAAAAATCTCGGAAACGACGGGCTTCAGTGCGCCCGGCCCAAGCCGCTATGGCGGCTTCGCTCTGGCGCGCATCGGCCGATAAATCGAGACGACTGCCGTCGGGCCAAAAATGTCGGGCCAGCACCTGCAAAGGTGTGATCTGCATCTCTGCTTCAAGGCTGGTGCCCACGCTTTGCAACAACTCGTCAAAGACCCAGCGCATGGTGAACACCGTGGGGCCACTGTCTATGGCCACCCCACCCACTTCACGGCTGTGCACTTTGCCTCCCGGCGCATCGGAAGTTTCGAGTACCGTGACGTCCAAGCCTTGGTGCGCCAATTGGATCGCGCTGCTCAGCCCCGCCATGCCGGCCCCCACGATGACCACCTTGTGCTCACGCATGGCTCAACTCCCGATCATGCGAATGCAAGGCTTGGACCTTAGAAATCGAGGTGTCAACCGCATCGCTTTCCTGCGTGTCAAATGACCGACCCAGCCAGACACCGGACATCTTTAAGACCTGCATGCGGACAAACAGAGATTCTGAAAAAAACTGATGTTTGTAGGCTGCTGCACTGGCCACCTGGTGTGCACCCTGATGCGCGTACTGCAGCATCGAGGCCGTGTCTTGCCACAAACTGAAGGTGCATTGGCGCACCAACGGGGCTTCGCCCAGGCCCATGGCCAACAAACAACCCGCCGCATCTTTCAGATCGGCTTGTGCAGCAGGGGCGTAACGCCAAAAGGCCATGGCTTTGGTGGGCACGATGCTGGCGCGGGTCAGCACGGCAAAGGGTCCACTGGGCGGCGCCTGCGCACCCAAGGCCTCGGGTGCTGTGGCTTGCCAGGCTTGCTTGTCCCAGTGGCCCCGGGCCGATTGCACCGCCAACACGCCGGTCCAACACTCCCGGGCACGGTCCCGATAAGCCTGAACCCATGAACTGCTCAAAAATTGGAGTGCCAGATCAAGATGGCTGAAAGTGCAGATCAAACCTTGGTGCGTAGCACTGGGCCGCAAACTGAAGCCTCCGCCATGCCCACTGCCCATGACCTTAACCTGCGTCAGACCGGGCACATCCTTGTACGGTGTGCCCCCCGCCACCAAACGCAACCAACCCCAGCCTTGGTGTTGGCGCATGAAGTCTGCCAACACCACCACGACCACGCCGGACAGTGGCTCTTGAAGGCTGGTGAGTGAGTCCACAGCAGTGTGTCCGGCAAGGGGCAATGGCTAATTACTTGGCAGCCACTTTGGCAGCAGCCAATGCGGGTTTCAACAACTCCGGATAGTCCTTTGCCATGGCCGCACCGTTCAGAGGCTTGTAGGCTCCCTGATGGCAAGTGGCGCAATTGAGCTTGGCGACATCGCCCAAGGGTCCTTTGCGGTTCGCTGGGAAAACCTCGGTCAAGGGCTCCATGTAAGTCAGGTTAAGGTCCCGCGCCATGCGGATACCGTGCCAAGCCGTGACGCGTTGCGGCGGGCTGTTTTCCCAATTCTGGAAAGACTGGGTGTTGTGGCAATAAGTGCAGTTCACGCCCAGCGCGGTCGACATGTGGGTCATCAAACCATAGGTCCATTCGGCCTGCTTGATAGACATTCTGTTGCCCGATGGCAAGGCCGTGGGGCCATTCACGCGAATCTTCTGGTCACCCAGCAAAAACGGCGTGAACGGGTCGTTGGGCAAGGATGACAAATTGACCACATCTAAAGGGGTGTTTTGTCCTGACTTGTCGCCCATGAAGTTAGAGCCGTAGGGTTGATGATCGGCCTTGAACCAGATCGCACTGGGTACAGGCTCGCCACGGTGGCAGGTGTAGCAGGTCACACCGGTCTGTGCCACATGGGGCTGCCAGTCGGCGTTGATGTGTTGCGTCATCTCGACCATGCGTCGGGCCACCACTTTGGTGTACTTGCTGTCGTCTTCAAAATTGGGCAGTTGGTGGCAATAAGCACAGCCCTCTTGCGGAGCGACCCAATTGGTCATGGACACCATGAGGCGGTTGAATTCACCCACACTCAAATCGCCCAAAACCTTGACGTTTTTATAGACTTGAGAGGCTTTGGGCCCTTCTGATCCAGCGGCGGGTAGCGCCACAGGCGGCTGGTTTTTTTCGGTTTTGACTTCGAGCAAGCGCGCGTTGTACACCTGCACCATGCCTGTGCCCCGATAACCACTTTGCACCGACTCCGGAATGGGCCGCTCACAGCCCGCCAACACCAGACCTGCAACAGCCAGGCTCAGCGCCTTGAATATGCGGGCTGTACCTGCCGACAGCAAGCCGGCACGGGATGGGTTTAATGTGTGCGTGCTCATGGCTTGCCTCCTGTGCTCAGAGCGGGGTCAACCATCGCTGGGAATATTTCTGGGTAAGGCGGTGCCACCCCGTGTTTGATGGCCCATAAATACCAGTTGTCCACCACCGTGCCGGTCAGCAAGATGCCAATGCCGCCTGTGATGGGGCACAACACGGCAAACCACCAAGCCCAACGGTGAATCGACTCCATGGTGGCGTTGAACCCCATGGTCCAGCGCCAGAACAAGGCCGCACGTTCGGAGGCTGTGCCACGGTCGGTGATCTGCTCGATTTCGCGTTCACCACCGTAACGGGTCACGGCCAAAATCGTAGCGCCGTGCATCGCAAACAACAAGGCTGAACCGTAAAGAAATACGATTGAAAGCGCATGGAAGGGGTTGTAAAACAGGTTGCCGTAGCGCAGCGAGAAGGCCGCCGTCCAGTCCAGGTGGGGGAAGATGCCATAGGGCACAGCCTCACCCCAAGAACCCATCAGGATCGGGCGGAACAAACCGAGCACCAAATACAACCAAATAGCGGCAGCAAAGGCCCAAGCAATGTGAGTGCCCATGCCCAACTCAATCGCACGGCGATAGGTTCGTGCCCACCAGAAAAACAGCGAGGCCGTGAGGAACAAGCCCACAATCAACCACCAACCCCCTTGGTTGAGGGGCGGCAAGCTCAAGCCATAACTGGGCGGTGGTGGCTCCAGTGACAGCCAGAACAGTTGCCGCACAAACTGCACCGGATCGTAATTAACCGAGGCCAGCATGTTCATGCCGATCAGGGTGAAGGCGATCAAGCCACAGATCAAGGAGGCCAAGCCAAGGCCTCCTAAGTAAATAGGGCCGAGTTGGGCGTTGCCCAACTTGCCTAGCCAGTAATTAATGACAGGTTGCCCGGTTCGCGGGCTGTTGCCGTGTCCGAGCTCCACCCCGTGGTGCACCGGCCCCACGGCTTGTACCGTAGTGAACAGGTTTTGATATTCGGCCATATGCTGTACTCCTCAATTCATATAACAGTCGCTGTGCTTGCAAGCCAAATCAGAGAGGCCACTGGGACCAGATGGGCATGTTCAGCCACCAACTCCACCACTCGGGCCAACCACGGCTCCAGAAGGGGCCACTGAGCACAATGCACAAGGCACTGAACAAGACAGCAGCCAATGCCAGGAACAGGCCCACTCGGTGGATACCCAATGTGCCTACTGAATAACCGATGAAGTCGCGGAAAAAGGTGTCTTCATGCTCTGGCGTTTTGACCGCTTGTCCAGGCTGTGGATTGGTGGAGGAAAGAACCAAGCCACCATGCAGCGACAAGGCAAAAACGCTGGCAAAAAAGAAACTCACGGCAATCATGTGTGCCGGGTTGTAGTGAAAGTGCAGATACTGGTAGCCCACGTTGGAGACCCAGTCGAGGTGGCTAAAAATGCCGTAAGGGAACCCGTGTCCCCAAGCGCCCATCAGCACTGGCCGAATCACGACCAAGGTGACATAAGCCGAAATGGCCACACCGAAAGCCACGGGTACATGGAAGCCCATGCCCAGCTTGCGACAGATTTCAACCTCGCGCATCATCCAAGAGCCAAAGGCACCAATGGCACACACCGTGATGAGCTGCCACAGGCCACCTTCCATCAGGGGCGCAAAGCGCAAGCCGTAAGACAAATCAGGCGGTGCAATGCTGATTTGCCAAATGTTCCAGGTAGGACCTTGTGAGGCGCCCCACAAGATCAGTGCCGTACCTAGAAACGAAAAGAAAAGGGTTGTAACGCCGAAAAAGCCGACGTAAAAGGGTCCGACCCAGAAGTCGAACAAGTCGCCACCCAGCAGGGTACCACCGCGAACACGGTACTTTTTCTCAAAATTTAGCATGGCCATGGCTTGGTCCTCCTGCATCTGTGATTGAACAGATGCCGTCTTGAAACAAGTTCAAGAACAGCATCTGGATGGCAAAACCTGAATCAGGTTTTGGGCGCGGCGATGGAAGCCACCGCAGTAGGCAGCGGCGAGTTTTGCGCCGATGCTGCTACGGGTTTTTTCGCTCCGTCGAGCCAGTTGAATTTGTTGGTGCTGAGCAAGATGAGGTGAATCATCGCGGCCAGTCCAAACAAGAAAATTCCTTGCAGTACCATGGCACGCAAAGGGTCGTAAAGTCGCCAAATTCTCCACATGGTGAATCTCCTAAATGATGTGGGACATGAAGGTGTACACCGCAGCTTTCACGCCTTGGCTCATGCTCTTGGCATCTTCTGCACCGGGCAGCAGATCCCGCCAATGAACGCCGACCAGTTTGGCCAGTACGACGACCACGAACAGACATCCGAAACCGATAAGGAAAATAGACCAGAACGCTGGGGATTCATCCGCACGCGAATGGTCCTCATTGAGTTGGGTTGTGTTTTGCATGACAGTGACTCCGTCAATCTATGGGTGAAAAAACAGGTTCTGAATCAGAACCAGGGACGCCACGCCCAGACCAGGATGTGGGCCAAAACAGCAACTGCTGTAAAGCCTACGGTGCCTTGCATCCAGTAGTGGTGGAACTCCTGGGCTTCCTCATCGGAAAGTCCGGATATTGATGTCTTGGTTGACATTTTTTGCTCCTGTTAACGAGGCCTTGCGACCCGGGGTGCGCACAGCCCGCGCAGATGGGCATCCGCAGCCAAAGGCCACGACATCTTGTTGCAGGTGCCGATACATTCGGCACCCTTTTGTGTGTTGTATGGGGTAAAGGCGTTCATGCCGCCACCCCCAAACCCAGCTCGCGGCTGGCCGCGTTGACATGGTCTTCTGTCACTTCCGCTTGGCCTGCGGCCTGCGACAACTGTTCAGCTTGGTCGCGTAAGCGCTTGGCAGCCGATATCTGTACCAATACCGGTTGGCTTTGCACCACGTCGCGCAGGCGTTGCTGGGCTTCGTCTTGCCAGTTGGCGTTGGGGGCCATGACGCCGCGCGCCTGTGTGGCCTCAACCTTATCCATATCGGTGCCCAGCGGAAGAATGTGAAACAGTGCGTCAAACAAGGCGTTGCACACTTCTTGGATCACATAACTGGCACCGCTGTACCCCATGAAGGGCGTGCCGGTGTGGCGACGAATAATGGCGCCCGGAAACGATGCCGGAATGAAGGCTGCGCGCATGGGGCTGCCACCGGATATCTCGCTCAGGTACATGCGTTCGTTGTAGCTGCCAAACATGATCAAGGGCGTTTGCGTCTTGACCAGTTCCCGAACAGTGACGTTGTCGGTCTTGGTGCCTGCAGTGCGTGACACGCTGAAACGGCAGGGCAAGCCCATTTCAGTTTCGAGGAAGTTTTTCAGGCCGCGCGAATAGGTTTCGCCAGCCACCACCGCAAAACTGGCCGTGGCAAAAAAGTCTTGCGTCACCGAGCGCCACAAATCCCACATGGGCTTGAGCGTGGTGTGTTTTTCGCGCTCGATAAAGGGTTCGGGGTCCAAGTGCAACAACTGACCCAGCTTGCGCAAAAAATGTGTGGTGCTATGCAAGCCGATCGGCGCTTGCATATAGGGCCGCTCCAGCGCCTCGCACAACATGCGACCAAACTCGCGGTACATGCAGATGTTCACATCGGCCTCTACCAAGCGAGAGACATCGGCCAAGTGGCTGCCCAAGGGGAAAACCATGTTGACTTCGGCCCCAATGCCTTGCACCAGACGCCTAATTTCGGCCAGATCGCTGGCACTGTTGAAGGTGCCATAGCAAGGCCCGATGATGTTGACGCGGGGTTTTTCGCCTGCGGGTCTGTCTTCAAAGGGTTTTCGGGCGGGCACTTTGCGCAAGCCGTATTCGCTCCACAGCCAATACATGGCGCGGTTGGCGCACTGCCATTGGTCTTCGTCGATGGT